>CBDURF010000047.1:0-21778 GCA_965369705.1 uncultured bacterium | reverse complement strand
GAGTCGGCGGGCATGGTATTCTCCCTTGTTTCAATTTATGAGATAAGGGGTTACAGGACCCATGATAAAAAATTTTCTAGAGTTGGGCAATTGAAGGCGGTCCACAGATCGACCGTGAACTCGCTTGACAATGAGGTGCCTTCCTCATGGAAGGGACAGGAGTTTCTGGCCGGATCAGAACAGATCAATCGCGAAGGACGGCTCTTCATCCTGATCAGCAGGCGCACCTACTCGGCGGCTGCAATGTTCACGGCGATGATGCAGAACAACACCACGGTCATCACTGTGGGCGAAACCACTTCCCAGGGTCCCAACTTCTTTTCGGGACCGAAGATTCTGAAACTGCCCAACTCGGGCATGGAGTTCCTTGTTTCGAGCCGGCCCACCGCCGCCAGCCTGAGCTGTGACCGACGGAAGTGCATCGAACCTGATCTGCCCGTCGAGTTCACCCTCGAGGACCACTTCAGCGGCAGTGATCCGTATCTGCGGGCTGCCATCGCCCACGAGTCACGCGCCGCCCAGGTGCGGACGCCTGTCTCCGAAGATGTCGCGAGCCGGATTCGGGGGCGCTATCGTTTTGGTCCCATTCAGGTCCTGATGATCCACGGGACCGTGGATCTCCTGCGTCTTGAAGTCACCGATTTCCTCTTCGGAAGTACGCGAAACCTCATTACCGGCTTGCACCAGATCTCACCGGTCTTGCTGCAGACCGACATCCCCGGTGTCGAGATTCGTTTCGCGCCTGGCGCTGAAACCATTCCCGCACTGACCCTGGTCTGGCGGGAGGAGTTTGTGGAGGTCCCCCGGATGCCGGACGACGAGCGACTTCCCCTGGAATTGTTCCAACTGGGGCGAATCGATGAAGGTGTTCAGAGTCTGCTCGCCGAAAAGGACCATTATCTGAAACAGGTGCTCGAGTTGGAAAGCATCCTCAACACGAGTGGATATGAACATCTGCGTGGTGAACGTTCGGCTCAGGCCATCGCGCTGTTTCGTCTGAACGTGGAGCTGTTTCCCGAGTCCTCGAACGTTTACGACAGCCTGGGGGAAGCCTACCTGGCTTCCGGCGATCAACAGCAGGCCATCGCAAATTACAGGCGCTCATTGGAATTGAATCCTGAGAACGGGAACGCCTTGAGGGTTCTTGCTGATTTGGAGGATTAGGGGCGAAGCAAGGCAGGTCCGGCGGGTTTATTCAATGCAGAATTCCATCGACTGTAAGCAGGGGTCTGGTATATCTACAAATGGATGTAGGTAATTTGGTCGAGAATTTTGTTGAAAGGATGAGGGCATGACGGGCAAACAATTGGCTGGTGTCATCGTGATCATCGGGGTCGGGCTTCTGGCGGCCTCGCTTCTGGCGGACGTCATCGGCATCGGTGACGACCCCGGCTTCGGCACGCAGCAGACAATGGGCACTATAGCCGGAGTGGTGATCGCGTTCCTGGGCCTGGTGGTGATGAGGAAAGCCGCTTAGATCAAATTGGACTTCCTGTCCTTCCCATCCAATCCCCCGACCTAATCCTCGGGGTGTGTGTGGGCTTCGCTAAACGATCCAGAATTATTTGGTCTGTTTGGAAGAGGAATTTTTCAATACTGTCCGGACGTTGGTGACCGGAAACAATCATTTCGGTTTGATCGGCACCTTGCGCTGCAATTCCGCGCCCCAGTTGAGTACCACGTTCAACTGGTTCGGAGCCTTCTCGCTATCCCTCTCGATCATGAGGAACTGTTGACCGTCGGGCGAGATGTCGTAGCTCAACGTGCCATAGATGCCCCTTTCGAGCGCCTTCTTGAAAACCAGGGTCGGTGTCCCCACGTCGAACTCCGGCTCGGTCCGGATGGGAACCACCATCATGTCGTCTCCGTTTCGATAGAATATCTCTCGCCCGCTCGCGGACCAGACCGGCTCGGTCCCTCCCCCTGCGGACACGAGTCGCTTCCCATGTCCTTCCGGGTAAGATTGAACATAGACCTCGTAGCGCCCCGACTCGTCGGACACGTAGGTCAGCCAGCGACCGTCAGGCGAGAACATCGCGGAATATTCGTCGAACTGCGTGACGAGGACGGGTTCGGTCTCGGGCCGCTCACCCGGGGAGAGGGCCCAGACATCCCTCATGGTATCGGGATTCCACTCCACAAACGCCAGATGCCGTCCATCGGGGGACCAGGACATGGGGAATCGAGGGTTGGCGCCGTCCAGAATGCGATGCACCTCGCCGCTGCCGTCCACCGATTTCCGGAACACGGCCACCACGTTGGAACTGATCCGGGCCGATCCGAACACGATCTCTTTTCCGTCGGGTGTCCAGACCGGAAGAATATTCGATCCATCAAACGTCAGCCTGCTGCGGACATCGCGTTCGATATCAAGAATCCAGATGTCTATCCGTCCGTCCATCGTACGATCGGTGACCGCCACCCGCTTGCCGTCCGGGGAAAGCCGGGGCCACTCGTAGCCGCCGGCCTCGCTGGTCAGGGGCCGGGTTCGTCCGCCGCGATCGACCCAGACCAGTCTGCTCTCGCCCGCTGAGGCGCCACCCTGCAGATAAACGAGCAGTCCGGTGTCGGCCACGGAGAAAGCAGCCATGCCGAACCCCAGCAAACCGGGAATCAAGTAGACATCTTCCAGCACCACGACGGGCGCGCCTTCCGTTTCGAGTTTCAGGTGGTCGAAAGCTACCGCAGCCAGGCCCTCGGACCGGGCGAAGAGCAGGTGACCCGAAGAGAGGAATCGTGCCCCACCCATCCCCTTCCCGATAGTGTGCCATTCACCGGTTTGCAGGGACAGCACCGCAATGCGCGTGCCCTTGGTGCTCGAGATGGTGAAAAGCACGCTGTCACAATTCGGGAGCAATTGCGGCCACCCGTGGCCGGTTTCGCCTTGGGAAAAGTCAGGGGAGGTCAACGATTCCGGCGTCCCTCCGCCGGCCTGGACGCGAAACAATCCGTGATTCGGTCCGGCTGTGAAGTAGATCGAATCGTCCGGTTCCCAACAGGCACCGGGAACCACCTGTCCGACGTGGCAGATCTCGAGGGGAGTCCCCCCTTCCACGGAAATCTTGAACAGCTTGCCATCCGCAAAGTAACCCAGCCAGCGACTGTCCGGTGAGAAGAACGGACCAACCGCACCATCGGTCCCAGGAATCGGCACGGCCTCGAATCGATCCAGCTTGCGCAGGTAGAGGCGAGGCGAACTGCCGGGCGGAGAAGAGGCTCCGTAGACCAGAGTCGTACCGTCCGGTGAGATCGCTAGCGAAAGGTCAGCCGAGACAGCCAGTTGATGGAGCCGCGGAAGGCTGACGACCAGACGGGTGGGAGAGAGGGGAGTAGGAGGCGAAGGCTGTCGGACCATCCAGCCCACCACGCCCGCGCAGATCATCATCAAGGCGCCAATGGTCAACATGAGTGCGCTACGCCGGGACCGCCGTGCAACAACCGTCGCTGCCGTCGATTCATGGGCGTGAAGGTCCTCGATCGCGATACGTGCCTCCCCGATATCGCGTAGTCGTCCTCTCGGGTCCTTTCGCAAACATCGAGAAAGAAGTCGTTCGATCACCGCCGGTATTTCCGCGGGAACGGCGGACCAATCCGGCTCTCGTTCAAGAATATGGGCCAGAGTGTCGGACGGAGTCTCGCCGCCGAAGCAGGACTTTCCTGTCAGTATCTCGTACAGTACGCAGCCGAACGACCAGATGTCGGTGCGTTTGTCCAAAGGCTTCCCGCGGGCCTGTTCAGGGCTCATGTAGGCCGCGGTGCCCAGGATGGCGCCGGCCATGGTTCCGTCCGAGGTCATGGTTGGCGATGTCGACGCGCTACCGTCGGCTGGTTGCGAGCCGAACGACTTGGCCAACCCGAAATCGAGCACCTTGAGTGTGCCGTCATCGCGAATCTTGATGTTCGCGGGTTTGAGGTCCCGGTGGATTACGCCACGCTCATGGGCGGCCTCGAGGGCCTCGGCGATCTGGACCGTTATCTCGAGAACTTCGTCGACCGGTACGGCGCCGCGTGCGAGACGTTCCGCCAAGGTCATGCCGGGCACGAGTTCCATCGCGATGAAATGAATGCCGTCGGCCTCGTGCAGGTCGTGAACCGTGGCGATGTTCGGGTGGTTGAGCGATGCCAGCAGCTTCGCTTCTCGTTCAAAGCGCCTCAGCCTATCCGCATCAGCGGCGAAGGTCCCAGGTAGGATCTTGATCGCGACTTCTCGATCGAGATTGGTGTCGAGCGCCTTCCAGACCACCCCCATTCCTCCCTGACCGAGCTTGGAGAGGATCTCGTAATGGGAAAGTGTCTTCCCAATCATCAGGGACCTTTCGGCGGATTGGTCGCAGAATGCCGGGTAGCTGCGATTGTAATCCAAACCGGCTTGGTGGCCAAGAGCTGTTGTCGAAGCTAACCATCTTTCCCTCCAGGTAAGACATCGATGACGATCAAGGTGAGGTCGTCCTCGAGGGTATCGCCCTCTCCGATCCCCGCCCAGGTCTTGGTCTCCAGCAGCAGCCGGTCCGCCATCTCTTCGGCGGAAAGCTCGGTTCCCGTGCACAGCAAGCTTTTCAGGCGTTCCCCGCCGAATTCCTCGTCCTGCCGGTTGAACGTCTCGACAATCCCGTCGGTGTACATCAGGATCCGGTCGCCCGGCGCCAGGTCCCGCTCCGCTCCGGCGTACTGCGCTTCAGGAAACGGCCCCAGCATGAGTCCCTTCGGGAATAGTTCCTGGACCTCGCCTCCGACCGACAGGATGTAAAGTGGAGGGTGTCCCGCCCCCGCGTAACGCATTTTCCAGGCGGCCGTGTCGATGAAGGCGTACCCCGCGGTGACGAACTGCCCTTCCAGGCGATGGCCGAGCATCTCGTTCATTCCGGCGAGAACCTGCTCCGGGATTTCCCGGTGCCCCGCCTGCGCCTGGAATGCCACCTTGACCATGGCTGCGACCAGGGCGGCGGGCACTCCGTGGCCGGACACGTCCGCGATCAGGAATCCGCACCGTTCCGCGTCGACCTTGGCGAAGTCGAAGAAATCCCCGGCGACCTCGGTCATGGGGAGGTACCGGGTCGCGATGGCCAGGCGCTTGGCCGCCGGCGGATCGTGGGGAAGGATGGAGAACTGGATCTGGCGGGCGGTTGCCAATTCCTGCTGCAGGGCCGTGAGCCGGCGCTCGACCCCTATGAAATGGCCGACCGCCATGTATCCCAGGGTGCTGTAGAGGATGACGACCCCGATCCATTCCACGTCGAAGGGAATACGGACCAGGTCCAGGCTGCGGAGATTTTCCAGGACGATGAATACCAGGCTGCACAGGCCGCCGATGATCAGCTTCTTCAGTTCGGGATGCTTCCGGGATTCCGGCTGCAGGAGGCTGGTTACGATGACCACGGCCCCGGCCAGGATCATGATGTTGAAGACGTGAATGAACCGGTCGGGATCAGAGTCGGCCGCCAGTAGCAGGGCCGCGAAAACGGCGAAGGCCGTGCTGATCCAGGTGAGGGTCCGAACCGATGATTTCCAGCCCCGGCCGAACAGGCGCCAGACGAAGGCGAAGGCGGGCGGGGCGCTGAAATAGGCCAGGCCCCGGGTGAACAGGGCCCAGGTGTCCGGCTCGCCGCCGATCAGCATGGGGATGGCCGGAGCCCGGCTGACAAACCGGAGGCCCCACAACAGGGACATGATCCCGAAGAGAAGAATGACCCCGTCGCGGAACTCGAATCGGGTTGCGACCAGCATGAGGACGGCAAGACCGATGGCCAGGAAAGCCGCGCCCAGGACCAGGAACCCGAGCCGTTCCATAAGCAGGGACTGCAGTTGGGTGATGGTGTCGGGATCGAGCACGGGCCCGGCCTGCTGAGCGGTGGCCAGAGGCGGCAAGGCGGACAGCACCACGGCGACGGCAGCGAGGAGCAGAGCGAGGTGCGAATGAAGGCTGGCGGCGTCCGTCCAGATCCCCCGAACCATGCGACAAAGGCGGTTCATCCCGCCACCATAGCCGGACCGGGTCCTGGGTGCAATCGAAGTGTTTCCTTTGCCTCAAACCAATGTTTCAGGTGTCTATGAAACTGGGGGGAGTCCACAGTGGTGACGCATGGCGTACTCATGTGTTACCTTCAGTAATCGAGGAAGAGTTTTCGGCCGCACAGTCCGGTGCAGGTCATTATCAAGCAAGGAGGAACAGCTATGGGCGACAAGGGAAGCAAAGATAAAGGCAAGAAGGAACCAAAGAAAACAGCCCAGCATACTGCCAAGGAAAAACGAAAACTGAAGAGGGAAAAGAAGAACAAGTAGATTTTCGCTGCCTGGTTCGGAGCGGATTTGTTCAAAACAGACCACAATTTTGAGTGCCCATCAATTTTGAACTTGTAACGGCCCGGACGTTGCCGGCAGGAAACACCGATCAAAGATCTGGACAGTTCCGCGGAGCTTTGTATTTTTGGCTGATGCGCCGTTACCTTGACACCCTGCCTGCCGCACTCTTGCTGTCGGTTCACTATGTCATAGCTGCCAGTCTCGAGACTTTGTATGGAAATCGGATGGAGTTTGAGTTCGGCTCAAGCTCCACCCTCTTTCCCGTGGTCGTTATCGCACTTGCGTTGACGACTTTGCTCTGCTTGCTGGGCGCCGCCTTCCCTTCGGCCTTTCGCTCCCGATATATCGCAGCCGTTTTTGCGCTCGGTTGCTTGGGTTGGCTGCAGTCGAGTTTTCTGCACGGTGACTATGGCCAGTTCACCGGTGAACCCATCGATTGGTCGAGTGATTCGCTTCGGGGCTGGCTGGATCTACTTCTTTGGCTGGGTGGCATCACCGCCGCGCTGAAGTATCACCGATCCCTGCGCTCCCACATCAGATTCGTCGCCCCCATGCTCGCAGCCCTGGAATTGATGGGTCTCGGCGGCCGTGCATTGCTTGTACCCGCCGAGGCGCCGCCTCCCCGGGAGGAAGTGGTGGCGGCTACGCTTTCGCGGTTTTCTCACCAGCAAAACGTGCTTCATGTTCTGATGGACGCGTTTCAGACCGAAATCTTTCTGGAGTTGGTCGAGGAGGAAGAGCTCGAGGATGACCTGGACGGCTTCACCGTCTTCAGGGAGAACATGACCGTTGCTCCCTATACCGCCATGGCCATCCCGGCGATATTCTCCGGGGAAATCTATGACGGAACGGAAACACCCGCCCAATACCATCACCGTGCGCTGCGCCTGGGTGGTTTTCATCACCGCCTGCTGGAAGAGGGCTACGCGGTTCACCTTATTCCCAAAATTCCCATGTATGGTGACGGCTATACCCTCTACGCGGAGACTCCCCACCTATATGGGGTTTCGCGAACCTCGAGACTTGAACGACAGATTGTATTCCTTTTCGATCTCGGTCTATTCCGCTCCAGTCCGCATTTCCTGCGTCGGGTGATCTATAATGACGGCAACTGGCGTCTGCGACGATCGTTGGGGAAATCCGTTCTGGGCCTGAACACCCATCAGAGGACCTTCTTCGCCGACTACATCGACCAGATGCAGGTTGTCCTCGATGAGCCGGCGTACCATTTCATCCATCTGATGCCCCCGCACGATCCCTTTGTGACCCTGCCCGATGGCAGCGATGCAGGACGCGTGCTTCCGAATACGCGGGAGAACTACAAGATTGAAGCGCGCTACACGCTGCGGCTCTTCATCACTCTGCTCGAACGCATGCGCGAATTTCAGATCTACGACTCCGCTCTCATCATACTGCAGGCCGATCATGGATTTGGGAATTTGGTCAAGGATCCAAGGAAGCCCTCCCTGCTGAAAGCACCTCGCGCTCCAGCGCTTTTGGCCATCAAGCGGATAGGCCGGCACGGCCCTCTCGAGATCTCCGACGCACCGACTACGGTCGCGGATATCCCGGCCACGATTTTCGGCGAGTTGGGTCTCGAGCATGGATATGCAGGTCAGTCCGTATTCGAGCTGCGCGCGGGACAGCAGCGAACCCGAATCTTCATCTCATACTCGCTCGGGGCCAAGAGCACGGGAATCATAAGTCGCTTCCAGTTGGATGGTAGTATCTACGACCCACAAGCCTGGCGCCCCCTTGGTGATCGCGACGTCAACCTTGGCCGACCTTTCTATGAATGGGGGAACCGGGTCGAGTTCGGGGTAGGCAACGACAGCGATCGCTACCTCGGTCCTGACTGGAGCTCGGGTGGGGCCGCGGGGGGCCGCATCAATCTGCGGAAGAGCGGAGCCATTACCCTGCAGACCCCGCCCACGCAGAGCGAGTTGCGGGCCGTGTTTGAATTCCGGCCACGTCTTCGTGAGAATGAGCAGCGCCGTTTCGCCATTCGTCTTCTCAGCAACGGCGAGTTCGTCGGCGAACGGGGTTTTCAACAGCCATGGCCTGAAAGTTTCGAGTTTCTCATCCCGGCAGGCCATGCCGCCAACGGCAACATTGATCTAAAATTCGAGTTCCTGGTATTTGGGTCCGGTATACGGAGCGCTGCAATGTCTCTCTGCTTGATGTCAATGCACCTGGAACCGATGACTCGCAGATGATCCGCGGCCATTTGATTTTTCCTGAGGTTGTGATAAAATTACTGTAGAACTCACCGGCAGGAACTCTTCCCATTCCCACGCTGCCGTTTCCCTTCCCTGGTGACAGGTTTCCGCCAAGCGAACCCTTTCACACGAGGTCCCAGAATGAAAAAGGTTTCCGTGTACCTGATCATGGTTTTGCTGGTTCTTTCGGCCCTGGCTCCCGCCGCACGGGCGGACGTCCTGGTCTCCGAGCTTTGCGACCCGCGTTATGATTACCTCACCGACCGGTACATCGAGATCTACAATTCGGGTCCTGGAACCGTGGATTTGACGGGGTGGAAACTCGTGGCCGTGGGTAACGGCGTCGACATCTTTACCTGGAATCTATCGGGCACGATCGCGCCGGGTGAGGCCCTGGTGGCGGGAGATCTGACGACGGTCGATGTCTTCCCGGTTGATTTTCCGTCCGAGGCCTGGTCCACCAGCAATTCCACCTGGAACGGAAATGTCAACGACGGCGCCCGCCTGAAGAACGGGTCAGGGATTGTCCTTGACGACATCGTGGTTCCTGGAAGCAACTTCGAGAACGATACCATGGTGCGGAACGAGAACATCACTTCGCCCAGTTCCTCCTTCAACGCCGCCGAGTGGACATCCACTCCGGTCGACACCCCCAGCGAAGCCACACCCGGAGTGCATTTCCCGGTTGCGGCGGCGGGACCGGACCTGGGGACCATCACCACGGTTCCCGCGGCCCCACTGCCCGGGCAGACCGTCGACATCGAGGCCGTGGTCACCGATGCGGCCGCCAACATCACCTTCGTGACCCTGGACTGGGGCACGATCTCGGGGTCGTTGACCAATTCCATCGTCATGACCGATATCGGCGGCGACACCTATGCCACGACGACACCGATTCCCGCCCAAGCGGACGGTGTCACGATTTATTTCGGGGTTACGGCCGGCAACGACGTTCCCGCCGAAACGGTCTCCGTGGAGATGAGCTACAGTCTGCCCTATATGGTGACCGTCCCGGATATCCAGGGCCTGGGCACGGTGTCTCCCCATTCCGGACATGAGATAGTCACCTCCGGCGTGGTCACTGCGGGTTTCGGGTCGGTTTTTGTCATCCAGGACGGGACCGGCCAGCACACCGGCCTCTGGGTGGAGGGCGCGCCGGCGCCGGCCCTGGGCACCGAAGTCGAAGTGCGCGGCCTGGTGCTGGAGATCGACTCGAACACCACGCTCAGCGGGGCACGGATCACCAGCACCATGGCGGGCAGCCTGCCCGCTGCCGAGGTTTTGGCAACGGGCCCGGCCGGCGGTGAAGAATGGGAAGGCGTGCTGGTGCGGGTTGTCGATGCAACCTGTACGGTGAGCGCTCCGGCCACCCCGCGCTGGGAAGTCGGCAATACGGGCGGCCCGGTGTATGTGGACGACCTGGCTGTGATCCCCGGACTGATCCTGGGCACCCGCTACACAATCACCGGACCCATGAGCGGGAAGTCCTCCGCCTGGGGTATCGTGCCCCGGTCCGCGGGAGACATCGTTTTCGTGGGTGATTCCACTGCGCCGGTGGTGCTCGCGGCCGAGCCCCTGGAGCCGACCAGCGTCCAGGTGACCTATTCCGAAGAGGTTTCAGCGGTTACAGCCCAGAATCCCGCCAATTATTCCCTGTCCGGCGGATCCGTTTCGGCTGCTGTGCTGGTACCCGGCCACCCGGCAATCGTCACGCTCACGGTGTCTCCCATGGCCAACGGAAACCAATACCTGACCATCGACGGGGTCGAAGATCTTTTCGGCAACGCCATGGCGGAGGTGGTGGCGCCCTTCTATTACTACGGGGGTAATATTCCCCTGGGTTACTACGACCCCGCCGAGGGTCTGATCGGCGAGCCCCTGCGGGGCGCCCTGCATGACATCATCGACGGCCATTTTTCCATCAGTTACACCGGCCTGTGGACGGCCTTTTACACCACCGACGACAAGCCCAACGGCAAGGTCTGGGATATGTACTCGGACGTCCCCGGGGGCACCCCTCCCTACGAGTACACTTTCGGCGTTGATCAAGGTGGAACCGCCGGGACCGAAGGCACCGGCTACAATCGCGAACACTCCTGGCCCAGCAGTTGGTACGGCGCGACCTCGCCCATGTATACCGATGTGTTCATGGTCTACCCCACCGACAACGAGGTGAACAACAAGCGGGGCAGCTATCCCTTCGGCGAGGTGAATGCGCCAACTTGGATCTCGCTCAACGGCAGCAGGCTGGGACCCTGCGCCTATCCCGGTTATTCCGGGACGGTTTTCGAACCGATCGACGAGTACAAAGGCGATTTTGCCCGCGCCTACTTCTACATGACCACCCGGTATTTCGGGGAAGACGGCAGCTGGCCCGGCAGTCCCATGACTTCCGGAGCAGTGCTTTTGCCCTGGGCCGAAGCCCTGTTGTTGGAATGGAATGCCGCCGACCCGGTCAGTACCAAGGAGATCGACCGCAACGAGGCCATCTACGCCATCCAATTCAACCGGAACCCTTTCATTGATCGACCGGATTTCGTGCAGAAAGTGTTCCAGCCGGAACTCAGCCCGGTTCCGCACCAGGGGTTCCCGACCGGTTTAGTCATGCACCAGAACATACCCAATCCTTTCAACCCATCCACGAAGCTGTCCTTCGAGATGGCCGCCGACGGTAATGTCCGGTTGAAGGTGTATGACGCCGCGGGCCGTCTGGTGGCCACCCTGGTGGACGAGCACCGCGGCGCAGGTAGCCATGAGGTGACCTGGGACGGTAGGGATGATGCTGGGCGGATGTCTTCCGCCGGCGTCTACATGTACCGCCTTGAGGCCGGGAATTTCATTGAGACGAAAAGAATGGTTCTCATCAAATGATCGTTTGTCAGGGGTAGTTGGCAGCCGTTTTTTTCATTTACATCCCCATTCGCTAAAGTACCAACCACTTGTCCGGGAATCCTTATTGGTCTAGAATACTCAAGATTAGGGGATTATCTTCGCGAACCCGCTCTTCTCACCCGTATTGACCGGGAAGCAGCATGATCGGCCAGACCATTTCCCACTACCGGATCACCCACCAGCTCGGTGCCGGCGGCATGGGGGTGGTCTACAAAGCGGTCGACACCAAGCTGGACCGCTCGGTCGCCCTCAAATTCCTTCCCCCTGAATTCACCCGTGATCCCGATGCCAAGGCCCGGTTCGTCCACGAGGCGAAAGCCGCATCTGCCCTGGACCACCCAAACGTCTGCACCATCCATGAGATTGGCGAAATGGATGACGGTAAACTGTTCATCGTCATGGCCTGTTACGAAGGAGAAATCCTGAAGGATCGCATTGAGCGGGGTCCATTGTCCATCAACGAGGCGGCGGACATCACCCGTCAGACCGCCGAAGGACTGGCCAAGGCCCATGAGCGGGAAATCGTGCACCGCGACATCAAGCCGGCGAACATCTTCCTCACCAACGATGGCCTGGTGAAGATCCTGGATTTCGGAGTGGCCAAACTATCGAACCTGTCGAATGTCACGAAACCGGGTACGACCCTGGGCACGGTAAGTTACATGTCGCCCGAGCAGGCCAGGGGAGAAGTTACCGACAACCGCACCGATCTGTGGGGCCTGGGCGTTGTGCTGTACGAGATGGTGACGGGGCGGTTGCCGTTCCAGGGAGACCAGGAGCAGGCGGTCATCTACTCGATCCTGAACCTGGATCCCGACCCCGTGACCGGTCTGAGAACGGGCGTTCCGTTGGAACTGGAACGCATCATCGGCAAATGTCTGGCCAAGGATTCGGCCGAAAGGTACCAGCACGCAGACGATTTGCTGGCGGACCTGCTCCACTTCCGACGCGAGTCCTCACAAGTGTCAACGAGGTCCATGGCGACCGGCCGGCCTGCTGTTTCCAGAGCACGGCGCTGGCCCTGGATGCTGGGTTTCCTGGCGCTCGGAGCGGCCATGGCGCTGGCCGCCTGGATTGTGTGGCCCGAGGGTGAGCCAACTTCCTCCCCGGAAAAGATGGCTTTGGCGATCATGGAATTCCGGGACCTGACGGCGGCAGCCGACCCGATAGCATCAATCACTCTGACGGAACTTCTGAATACGGCCATGGTCGAGGCCTGCCCGGTCAGGGTCCAGAGCCCGGAGTACCTGCGCGACATACGCAGGCGGCTGTTCGGCTCGTCCGGCATCTCCATGGAAGAGGGACAGGATCTGGAGATAGCGAGGAAGGGCGAAGCGACCTATGTCCTGACCGGCCGGATCGGCGTTCTCGACGACGAGCGGTTCGTCACCTGGAGACTGATCGACGTCGAGAGCGGGGAAAGTATCGGAGCCGACAGGGTCGAGTCCGGCAAGATGACCATGATGGTTGATGATATTGTCGCCGCGGTCCTCCCGAAAATCGCCATGGCCTCGGGAGCAGAACAGCCCGTCGAACAGGTGCCCGTCGAACGGATTACCACCGCTTCGTCCTCAGCCTATGATCATTACATTTTGGGTTTATGGAAAATTCGAAACGCCACCCGTGAGGAAGCCCTGCGGGAGTTCGAGCTCGCCGTATCCCAGGATTCGAGTTTTGCCCTTGCCCATCTCGAGGTTGCGAGACTCTATTTCGGGGGCAACGCGGTGCATCAGGATATCGCCCTGGCAAGACAGTCCGCCGCAATCGCAGAGAGACACGAAGACAGACTGGGCGTTAAAGACAGGTTGCACTTGAAGGCGTTTCAACACGGACTCGATTATGAGGCCACTCTTCAGATGGCGACTTTTCGGGAGATCCTCGATCGATGGCCCGACGATCGTGAGACAATCGTGGAGCTGCAGAACCAGGCTGTCTGGTGGTGGGATTTCAGGGAGTACGTCGAAACAGCCCGAAAAGGCATGAAGCTTTACACGGACGACCCGGAGATCGGATATTCATACTCCTACTCCCTGCTGGTGCTCGGACACTATGAGGAGTCTTTACAGGTCGCGAGATCTTATCTGGAAAAATTCCCGGAAAGCACTTTCGGCTGGTTGTCGCTGGGGAGAAGTTTCTTTTACATGGGATATCCCGACAGCGCCGAGATTGCCTGGAAGAAATTCGTCGAGATCTATCCCTACTGGTCAAGAGGGAAACCGGGATTCTTCGCATATTTTGCCGGAGACATCGAAAAGGCGATCTCCATAGAAGAGGACAACCTCTCGCTCGAGGATTTGAGCAACGTCCGACGTCTTCCATACATGTACGGCTATACGCACACTTTCGGTCTGCCGGCACTCTATTACCAAGGGGGTCGCTTCTCTGACGCGGTAAGGATCATGGAAGAGGCAGGGCAGTACGTAGGGGAGGATCCTTCTTTCTGGCAGCTTCAGATGGGGAGTCTCTTGACGTCCGTCGGTCTTGTCGACCGAGCCCTGGAATTGGCTCATGAAATGGAGCAGAGCGATGAGATACGGATGCGCGTTTTCGCCGTCAGGTTCAAGGGGCATGCGCAGGTCGCCTCCGGGGATCTCGCCGGAGCGCGGGCAACTGCGGTCCGTTCACACGAGCTGGCTGGGACGATAGGCCTCATGATGAGTTATCACGGATACAAGATCGAAGCAGATATTGCCCTCGCCGAAAACGATCCGTCTTCTGCCCTGGAAGCCCTCGATTCGATGAAAAACATTACTATCTTCGTCAACGGAATGCTGCCGATCGAACACCTGACGATGCTTGCAAGGGCCCACCAGATGGCCGGCGACCTGGAGGAAGCCGTAACAGTTCATAACGAGACGTTGCGCTTGTTCGGAGGCAATGCCCTGTCTCATTATGAACTCGGCAAGCTTCATGAGGAATCGGGGCGGCCGGACGAGGCGATTCAGCACTACCGGCGATTCCTTGAGATGTGGCGGAACGCCGACGAGGGCCTGCCCCAACCGGAGTACGCGAGGGCGAGGCTGGAATCACTCGGAGCCGGGTCTCCCTGAGAACAGCCCGCCGGCAATTCAGATTATACGTTCAATCCGATGACAAGAACGGTGACCAGGAGGATGGCCAGAATCCCGTACAAGGGGCGGCTGTACCAGGCCGCCTTCCTTTTATTGGCAACCAATTCATGAATCGTGGCAAGAAACGGGGGAAGGGCGAGCTCCAGGTAGCTCAGGGGCTCGGGCAGGACCCGTTTGGAGAAATAGGCCAAAGTCACGATACTCAGTCCCACCGCCAAGGCAATCTGGATGTGGGGATGCACGCGGAACTCTTTGATCGTCTTCATTCGCCCAGCCTAGCGGGTCGAAAAACCCACGTCAATCCCAACCAAAGTTTGGGGAAAAGAATGTCCATTCGTCATGTCGTTGACAGCCCCGCCCACGAGATCTGTTGCAAAATCCGCTTTTGGACCATATCTTATCGGCTAGGAAAAAAGAAAAGACACGCGCGGCCCGTTGTTGTGGCCGCCAGAAAAGCTGCCGCGATTTCTTGCATGCCCCTCGGCTCCCAGCCCACCTGAGCTCAATCCGAGATCAAGCTGCCGTAGATCCCGGATCAACGAGACAGGAACCTATGTCCACGCCGAATTTCGCCGATCTCGGGCTGAGCAAGCCCGTCCTTCGCGCTCTGGCCGACTGCGGCTATACCGAGCCCACACCAATCCAGCTGGCCGCCATCCCCATCGTCAGCGCCGGCCACGATCTGATCGCCAGTGCCCAGACGGGGACCGGCAAGACGGCGGCGTTCACGCTGCCCATCATCGACGACTTCGCCACGCGTCCGGCGAATCCGGGCGACACCCCGCTGGCGCTGGTGCTGACGCCGACCCGCGAGTTGGCCCTGCAGATCGACGAGAACGTGCGCGCCTACGGACGGTACGTCGGCACCCGTACCGCCGTATTGCTGGGCGGGGTCTCGTCGAGGCCCCAGATCGACCGCCTGCGCCGCGGCGTCGACTTCGTCATCGCCACGCCGGGCCGGCTCATCGACCTGGTCGAGCAGGGCGAGATGATCCTCGACGACATCGAATTCCTCATCCTGGACGAGGGCGACCGCATGCTCGATCTGGGATTCGTGCACGACGTACGTTGGATCGCCGACAGGGTGCCGAGACCGCGCCAGACGCTGCTGTTCTCGGCCACCATGACGAGCGGCGTGCGCAGCCTGGCTTCAACCATACAGACCGATGCCCGCAGCGTATCGGTGGCGCCGCCGGCGGCGGTGGCCGACAACATCGAACAGCGGGTGATGTTCGTGGATAAGGCCAACAAAGGCGAGCTGCTGGTCGACCTGTTGCGGGACGACGAGACCGAGCGGGCGCTGGTGTTCACCGGCACCAAGGTTGCCGCCACCATAGTGGCGCGGCAACTTGAGCGGAGCGGCATTCGCGCCGAGGCCATCCACTCGGACAAGTCCCAACGTCAACGCGAGCGAGCCTTGAACGCCTTCACCCGCGGCAAGGTGCGGGTGCTGGTAGCCACCGACATCGTGGCCCGGGGCATCGACGTCGAGGGCATTTCACACGTCATCAACTATGAATTGCCCGAGGACCCCGAGAACTACATTCACCGCATCGGCCGCACGGCGCGGGCCGGCCGCGCGGGTGTGGCGGTGTCCCTGTGTTGCGTAGAGGACGTGTCGTACCTGCGGGGCGTCGAACGACTTGTAAAACAGCCGCTGATAGTCTATGAGGACCACACTTGGCACTCGTCCACCGTCGCGGCCTGCCTGGCGGCTTCGGCCCGGGCGGCCCGGCAGCGAGCACGCGCGGGCCGGGCGCGGGGCTCAGGCTCGAAGTGGGCCCGTTGATCCTTCTGTCCCTTCCGTTTTTTCATCCGGAGCAAGCGCGAACCCACGGCGGTCCGACCGTGGATGCGCGCCTTGATCTCGGACCGGCGAGGCGTACCTGACGCCAGAATGAGTTTTTCAACAACCTTCTAGCGGATTATTCCTGAAGAGGTAAAGCGAGGATGTTCTGGCGGAGGTTCGAGATGAGCTTGTCGGTGGCCGGCGGAAGATTCTCGTTTGCCTTGGCTGCCAGAAAATCCAGAGCCTGGGCCGGTTCTCCCAGTTCCACCAGGGCCCGGGTGGTGCCCAGGATCAGGTTGAAGTGGATCTGCGGTCTCAACGGCCCGTACTGCAGGCCCATCCGGAAACTGGCCAAGGCGTGTCCCGGGTGGCCGAAAGACAAGTAGTTGGCGCCGAGGCTGAAAAAGAAGTATCCCTCGTCCCGATACAGGCCCTCGGCCGAGGGCGCGGGGGCCTTGGGCCCGGTGACTTCCTGCCGGTTGCCGAAAGGCTGCTTGTGCAGGGGATTCCGGTACAGGACAAGGTGGGGCCCGGTGCTGCCGTCGGGCGCAAACTCCCGCAGGAGCTCCCACCTTGCGGCGACCTCCCGGTAGAAGGCCGCATGTTGCCTGAAGGCGGCCAGGTCCTGCTCATATCGGGAGCGCACCGCACTGCTGATGATCAGATAATCGGCGTCAGGGTAGAGGTCAAGGTGATAGAAACCGGCCGAACGCCTGGGAATGGTCTGGAACATGGGCAGGATCTGTACCACGTACACGTTGCGTGAGCCCTGGCCCGACAGGAGCCGTTCCTGGGCCTGCGGGGACAAGGGCAGCAGGTCGGACAGATTCAACAGGTCGGGTCCATAATACTCGCTGAGAATGAAGGAGCCGGCCGGAAGATGGCTTTCGATCCACTCCATGGCCCGAGTGCGGGTATCCTTGCGCGATCTGTTCCATAACTCCGGATAGCCGCGCAGGGGAGAGGCGGCCAACGCTACCAGGATCACGACGGCCAGGCCCCGGCGCAGGACTGCCGGCCGACCGGAAATCGGAACCTGGTTCAGGAATCGATCCACCCCGGCCCCGGCCAGCAGGAGGAAGACCGGCATGGCCGGCAGGAGGTACCAGTCCGCCTTCATGGCCCAGGTACTCATGGGCAGCAGGAATGCCACGAGGTAGACCACGAGCACCGCCGTCCATCCGAAGGATTTCTTCGCCGCCGCGAGGGCGATCCCGGCCACCGCCGCCAGTAGAACCGGCCAGCCCAGTAACGTGTTGCCCAGACGCAGGAAGTAGAATTGCCAGGCGGGGGTGTCGTCCTGGCCGAAGTGGCCGATCTGCATGTGCAGGCGCTCCACCGAGAAGCTCGCCCAGAAGGACTCGAAGTCCAGGATCACGTAGGGGGAGGCAAGGGCGAAAACCACCACACTCGTGGCCACCGCCAGGACCGGCGACAGCCATCCGGGTCCTGGTTCCGTGGCTCGTTCCGGATTGCGGCGGGCCAGCAGGTGGGCCGTCAGCAATGGCAGGACCAAGAGGGCCCCGGTGTACTTGGTCGCGGTGGCCAGGCCCAGGGCCAGTCCCGCTCCCAGGTAGTTGCCGCGGGTAGGCCGCTCCAGGATCCTGACGTCGGCCAGCAGGCTCAGCATCGCGAAGAAGGTCAGGGGAATGTCCACGGTGATCATCTGGGACTGATCCACGTGGTAGGTGTTGACCGCCAGCAGAACAGCCGCCAGTCCCGCCCCGATCTTGCCGGCGCCCGCCATGCCGATCCGGTAGACCACCAGCACCGTCCCTGCGCCCAGGAACAGGGACAGCATTCGCCCGAAAAGGAAAATCGGAGTCCTGTCTACCAGGTACATGACCTGGAAGTCGAGGGTCGAAGTGATCACCCCACCCACCTTCAGGCCCAGGTACAGCAGGCCCTGAAGCAGGAAATGCAGGTAGATGGAGAAGGTGGGATAGTTGAAGAAATGCGGGTTCAGGTCCACTCCTCCGCCGCGGTCCCAGCCCCACATATCCCAGGCTTTTTTCAGGGGAGTGGCCTCCTCGAATACCTCGGGCAGGCCCCAGTCCAAGCCGTATCGACGCAGGCCGACGGCCAGCACCAGCAGGCCGGTCAGTATCAAGATGTCGCGGCGGCGGTCGGACAACCCGCAGGTCCTTTCGTCGATTCGGTTCGCATTCGCGACCTTTGAGCCGAAATTAATTGTAATGGGGGCATCACCTTTGGAGCAATGGATTATCTATGTCCCTACCGTTTAATACATCCGGATCAGACCACGGACCAATTTGTGTTATAATCGGGCAAATGTAATCGCAACGAAGACAAAATCGGACAGGATATTTGGCGGGAAAGTGGAAAGGAATATTCCATGGAGTTTCCACGAGCGATGGTTCCGCGGACGTTTTTTTTTCGTCTTCTGGTCTGCGGTTGTTTGCTGCCGGCCGCTTTGAGCAATCCCAGTCCGGCCGCGCCCTGCCAAGATTATCCGCTGCCCGAGGATGGTCTGCTCGGGTCGGTAGCCCTGCCCCATGACGGCAACAACATCGTCCGCCACGGCTCTCTTGCCTTCGTCGGTTTCGGGTTGCCGGAGGTTCAGGTCGTCGGTCTGTCCTCTCCGCATGAACCGGCGCTGCTGGGTACCCTCACCAGCGACATGGTCATGGTGAACGCCAGTAGCTGGATTGAACCTGTGGACAATCTGGCCTTCATGGGAGGGGGCTGGTTCAAGGTCCCCATCTTTGACCTGACTGATCCTTCATTACCGACGGTTGTCGGCCAGCTGGATGTTCCCTACGAGGTCACCGCGACGGCCCGGTCGGGGGATTTCTTCTTTGTCACGACCTATACTCCGGGTTTTCCCGAGGACCCTTTCGACCCCACTGAACCTCCACCTGTCCCGGTGACCACCTTCCACGTCTTCGATATCAGCGATCCAGGCGCCCCGGTGGAACTGTCGGAGATCATCGACAACCACGATCGGGCAACCCAGATGATTGCCGATGGAAAAACCATCTTCATGAGGACGGGTTCCGGCCTGCACACCTTCGACCTGAGTGACCCCGCGGTCATGATCGAGCTGGATTTCCTGGGCATTTACGTGAACAGGTTCCAATGCGTGGGGGACCTGCTGTACGCGACCAACAGCACCGGCAGTTTATTCATCGTGGATATTTCCGACCCGTCCAACCTCACCCTGCTGAACACGGCGGATTATGAATCCGTCAGCGCCGGTTCCCTTTCCATCCAGGATTCAATCGTGCTGACGGCCTGCGGCTCTGCCGGCGTCAGGATCGTCGATGTGAGCGATCCCCTGGATTGCCCATCCCCCGGTGTGTGGTCAACGGATGATTCCTGCAACGGGGTTCTTCTGGACGGGGCCACCACCTGGCTGCTCGTGGGAAACACCTTGATGGCGGTGGCATCCGATTTTCCGGAGGCTGCTCCACCCTTGGGATCGGAAACCTTCACCCGTTATCCCGAGAAAATGGTTCTCCAGGGTGATCTGCTGTTTCAGGTGGACGGGGGCCTGCGGATCATCGATCTGAGCGACCCCGCATTCCCGATCCTGTTGGGCGCCTATGAGGACGCCAATAACTACCAGGATTTAGCGGTCAGCGGCGATGTTGTCTGTCTTGTTTCCACGGGGGAGACCGTGGCCGTGGACGTGAGTGATCCTGCCGATCCTGTCTACCTCAGCACCCTCACTACCGACCAGATGGTGAGTGTGGCGGCTTCCGGTTCCTGTTTCTTCCTGGGGCCTCGCTCGGGCACCCTGACGGCTTGGGATCTGACTGTGCCGGAGACCCCTCTGCTACTGGGAACCCAAACCGGTGTGGGTGACTACCGGGCTTACGAACTCGTCGTCGAGGGCGGTTACGCCTACGTGATCAACGCCCAGAACCTGCAGGTTGTCGATGTCAGCGATCCGAATGATCTTCTGAACGTGGCCAGCATTCCGGAACATGCCGCCTACGGGTTGTCCGTGTCCGATGGTATCGTGTATGCCCTGACATTCTCCCATATGGTTACCTACGAATTCACCCCTGCGGCCGGCCTGACTCTGCTGAGCGATGTACCCTTGCCCGGGAATGGTTTTAACGTGCATTCCAGCAACAATCTGGTCTATGTGTCCTGCGGGCATGGTGGCGTGCAGATTTTCGGGGTCGATGATCCGGCTGCCCCGGTCCGGGTGGGCGCGATCATGCCGGACGCAATAAACGAGTGTGTAGCAACGGATCAGGACCTGATTATTGTGGGCAACCGGGTCTCCTATTCCGGTGTAGCCGGATTCATCGAGGTCCATCCCCGAATCTGTTTTTCTCCAGGTTTGTCGGGAACCGGGGATGACGCTCCCACCAGGTTGCCGGCAATGGCTGTTTACCCGAATCCTTTCAATCCCATGACTACGATCTCTTTTGATTTGCCGCGCTCCGGCCTCGCGGTGATCAAGATCTTCTCGGTCAGGGGTGAGCTGATTGCCGGCCTGGGAGACGAATTTTACGAAGCAGGTCGACACGAGGTGGTTTGGACGGGCCGCGATCGTTACGGCCGGGAAATGCCCAGCGGCTCCTTTTTCGCCAAGCTCTATGCCGACGGGAAAGCGGTGGGAAGTGTCACGAAGATGAGTCTGGTCAGGTAGAAAAGCTTTGACGGAATCCGGTGGCAAAGGGTTGATCCGGTATGAAGGCATTTTCTGGTGGGGACTGCTCCTGTCGCTGCTGTCCGGTTGCGCCCATGAGACGGCTTTGACTCGGGCTGATATCCGCCTGTACGGTGGCCTCAGGGACGGCCTGCCGCCGTCGGAGTCCGATTCCCTGGTGTGTGTCTCCTACAACATCGAGTACAGCGAAGAACTGGAAAATGCCCTGGCGGATCTGACGACTGATTCCCGACTCCGGCATCCGGACATCCTTCTGCTGCAGGAAATGGATCCCGAAGGTGTGGCCTTCCTGGCCGACCGCCTGGGGATGAACTACTACTATTACCCCTCGTTCATCCATCCCCATCATGGACGACTTTTCGGCACCGCCGTGCTTTCACCCTGGCCCCTGAGTGGGCCGCGATACATCGTGTTGCCTCACCCCAACCCCCTGACCGACAACCGGCGCACCGCCCTGGCGGTGGATGTGCAGATCGGGAAACGGGTGGTGCGGACGGTGAGTGTCCATCTGTCAACCCTGATGATTGATCTGGAAGATCGCCTCGAACAGGCCGTCATCATACGGGACAGCCTCGTTTCGGATGCCGGGCCCACCATCATCGGTGGGGATTTCAACACGGGAACACGCTGGGAAGAGACTCTGTTTCGCAGGGTAGCCCGTAAGGCCGGTTTCAAAGAGGCCCGTCTGCCGGTGGAGAGGACCGCGAGCGGCGGACCCTTGGATCTGATCGGCTACAAATTGAAACTCGACCACATCTATTACCGCGAGCTGGAGTTTGTCGCCGCCGGGGCGTCTTGTGAAGCCACGGCCAGCGATCACTGCCCGGTCTGGAGTGTTTTCCGTTGGCGGGATTGAAAC
>CBDURF010000046.1:0-22143 GCA_965369705.1 uncultured bacterium | reverse complement strand
ATCGCCCAGCGCGGCGATGACCGTCTCCAGGCGGGCCCGGTCGTCGATCCGGTCATCCAGACCGCCGTCGGGATCGGACTGCGGCGCGGTGATATCGTCCGGCAGTTCCACTTCGCGGCCCTGCCGGCGTTGACCGTTGAGGTAGGTGTTGCGGGCCACGGCCAGCAGGTAGGCCAGGGCGGTCCGGGTCCTGATGCGCGGTGCTTTCGTCAGGAGGCGCACGAAGGTTTCCGAAACAAGATCCTCGGCGCAGCTCCGGTTGCCGCACAGTCCCCAGGCGAACCGGAAGACGGCCGAAGCATGCTGCCTGTAGAGTGTTTCGAACTGGTCCATGGTTGCCTCCTGCCAGGAATACCCGGAAGCAGGCTATTGGTTACAGGATCATTTTCTGAACAACCGTCCGATCACCGGGATGTACACCAACTCCGCCCTGGTATCGAGCCAGGCGCGTTCGCGCGCTTCGAGAAATCCCATGCCCTTTTTCACCCGGTTGCGGGCGGCCCGGTGGCCGACGTAGCCCGAAAGCACGATCCACAGAAAGACCAGAAAAAGACCCAACCACAGCGCGAACTGCATGCCCGCGGCATAATCGAGCGATTCGAACAGGAACCGGAGAATGATGGCCACGATGACGATGGGCGCCATCAGGATCAGGAACACCCAGTGGTAGAGAATGTGGTTGCCGAGGTAGTTGAGCGTGTTCATGGGAACCTCCTCCCGGAAATTACGGGTCGCCTTTGTAATCCATGCACATGTTGACGTTGGCAATGGTCTTCAGGGTAAGGGTATTCTCGTACCGGCACATCACCCCGTCGCGGTCGATCATCTCGCAGTAGCGGCACGACGCGCACTTCAGTTCGTATTTCGGCTTGTTCACGTACCTGAGGACGAGCACGGCCGCCTTCCACAGCACGAGAGCCAGGATGCCGAACATCAACAGGCGCAGGGCAATCAACATGGGTTCGGTTCACCTCCGGTGGTACGCCTGAACTCAATAATATCATAGAAGATCAACCGGGAAGGCGTCAATCCGGGCGGAAAGGCCCCAGGGGAGGCAACAATCACCCTTTTCCTTATATTGCAACCAGTTACGGGGCCCGATGTTCTTCCCTGGCCAACATCGCAACCACCCAGACAACCAGCCCGGCGGCGATGAACATCCCCATCCACGAAACGGCCATCGGCACTTGGTAGGTCCCAATTACCAACGGCCAGCCGAAGACGACCCGCAGAAGGTGACCCAGGCAGACCAACCCGAAGATCACCCCGGAAATCAAGAGATAGGTTCTGGCTTTCACGATGGCCCCCCTTTTTCCTCAAACTCAGATTCCCTCCAGCCACTCATCGAGAACGGCCGGCCGGAAATCCTCCTTGGCCCGTTTGGTCGCCCAGTCGATCAACGCGGGGTCGCGTGCAGGTTCCGTGCACAATTTACCCGGATCCGGGATGATCCACACCCTTCCGAGGTCGAGACGGTCGGCATCCCAGCAGGTCTGCACCGTGATGTCGGCGTCGGTCTCGCCGTCGGTGTGGTAAGCGCAGGCGTCGTACAGCAGGTCAAAGCGATCGTCGTCGAGGTGGATATGCGTGCCGCGCAAAGCCCGCGCAAAATCGGCGGCCTCCTGGCCGTGTTCGTAGCACTCGCCCTCGTTGGTGCGACGGCTGTCGTGCAGGACGGCGAAGAGTTGGACCACTTCAAGGTCCGCGCCGGTCAGCTCGGTCAGGTGGGCGCCGTTTTCAAGGACACGCGCCCAGTGGCAGGGGCCGTGAACACCGGAAACGGGGAGCGGATATGAAGAGAGGATGGTCTTGATAAGTCCGGCGACGTACATCAGCAACCTTTGGTTTTTGGGACCAGGAGGAACATTGACAAGCGCAACATACTGCATTATATAACGATGCGCAATTTCGACCCGCCGGCGGGTATTTCAGAAGTGCCCCTGGTGGAGCCTCGAAAGATCAAATTCTTCGCGGATCACTCGAAGGAAACGGTTCATACGCGTGCCACTTGAGATCCTGGCGCATCCAGTACAACCGCCAACCATCTTTTCTATCCGCGCCAGCTCACCCGTGATCCACCTTCCAAATCAACCTCAAACCTCCCTCCCAAAACCACGACCCGGAGCCTCCCAAACCCCGGGCCGTCCAATTTGCACCAATTAATCCTCCAACCTACCGATACAAACTCTTGACCCCTCCCCAAGACCGACTCTCCACCGCCACCGGATCATAATCGGCGTAATAAACGTCCTTGTTATCCACCACCGTGCCCGACGCCACCCAGTACGGCGAACCCGAAACCGGCCAGGGATCGTAGATGAGATAGAGATCGTCGTTCGTGACCGCGGTGCCGTTGTCATTGTAGCCCGCGATGATCTTGGCGTGGCCGTTGTAGTCGAAGGTATCCTCATCCGGCGGGGGATAAATGCCCTGCGGCCAGCCGAAGTGATCACACCACAGCACCGGAATGTTGTCGTCGATGCACATGTTGAGGAACACCCCGTCCAACGTCGGGAAACCCGCGCTCGCCGGACCCCACTTGTAGGGCACGCCGATGGCCCAGGTGAACGCGGCTCCGACCTCGTCGGCGGGACCGTTGGGCGGGGCCATGTCGAACATGCCGATTCCGTGCGTCTGCAGGACGCCGTCGCCGGTGAGCTCGCCGCCCGTCGACTTGCCGTTGTCATAGATCTGGTCCTGCTGGATTTTCACACCGGCGATGCCCCGATACATGGCGAACATGCTGATCGAGGCGGGGGCGCAGTAGTAGGCGCAGTGCGCACAGCCCGGGGCCGGATTGACGGCGTGGTCCCAGTTGTGGGGAACCATCGATGCGCCGGGCAGGCACAACATGTTCGTGTCCTTGTGCTGCCACTGCTGGGTGATGGGCAGCGTCTTCACCACCGCCGAGGCGGCGGTCGCGGTCAGGACAAGGAAAACGAAGGTCAGGATGAGGAGAGGGAGAATGCGATGACCAAAGATCTTCATGACGTCACCTCCGGGTGGAGCCCTCCAGTGCCGGGCGAGAGGACCTCGCCGGCGTGAGCCGCGGCGACATCGGATCTTCGGTAGGTATTTGTAAGGTTGATCCTGGCGATTTGTTCGGGTTCCGAGGATTCCGAACCGCCGCAAAAACCTCAACACAAGTTAAGGAGGAAACTCCAAACTGTCAGATGGGGGAAACCCCGCAAATCACACTATTTCTGTTGCCCATCCCCCGTCGCCGCCTTATGCAGCTTCACTTCAACATTATCCTCATCACTCAGCCCGGCGTAGTAGTCCCGCAAAATCTCCAGCACCTCGGGCCGCGAGAACTCAGCCGGAATCTCCGCCCCCTCGCTCAGCGATTTCCGCAAAGCCGTGCCGCTCACGAACAACCGATCTTCCTTCCCATGCGGGCAGGTCTTCATGGAGATCATGCCGCCGCACTTGTAGCACCAGAAGGTCCAGTCGATGGGCAGCATCTGGATTTCCAAAGCGTCTTCGGGAATCTCACTCCAGATGTTCTGGGCGTCGAAAGGACCGTAGTAGTTGCCCACGCCTGCGTGATCCCGCCCGATGATCATATGCGTGCACCCGAAGTTCTGCCGAAACACGCCGTGCAGAAGCCCTTCCCGCGGCCCGGCGTAACGCATATCAAGCGGGTAACCGCCCTGAACCACGCGGTCCTTGATGAAGTAGTTGTCCACCAGGGTCTCGATGCACTTGACGCGCACATCGGCGGGAATGTCGCCGGGCTTCAGGCCACCCACCAGCTGGTGGATGTACAGTCCATCGCCCACTTCGATGGCGATCTTGGCCAGGTACTCATGGCTGCGGTGCATGGGATTGCGCAGCTGCAGCGCGGAGATGGTTTTCCAGCCCCGCTTGGCGAACTCGGCGCGGCTTTCGGCCGGGCGCTGGTACAGGCCGGCGAACTCGGTCGGGAACAAACCCTCACTCAGCACCTTCACCGGACCGCCCAGGTTCAGGGCCTTCTGGTCCAGGACCATTTTCACGCCGGGATGCTCGCCGGCGGTGGTGCGGAATACGTTTTCGCACTCGAAGTCGCGGTCGATGGTGTACTTCTCATCCACGCGCATGGTGGCCATCACTTCGCCGTCGGCGGTGACCAGGGCGACTTCCTCGCCGTCGGTGATCGCGTCGGCCACGTCCTGATCCGCGCTCAGGGTGATGGGAATCGGCCAGAACACGCCGCTGCTCAGCTTCATGTCCGTGCAGACGCCTTTCCAGTCGGCCTGGCCCATGAAACCCCTCAGCGGAGTGAAGCCGCCGATGCCCAGCATGATCAGATCGCCGGTCTCGCGGCTGGAAATATTCACCTTGCGCAGGGATTCCGCGCGCTGGAGTTCGGCCTCGCGGGCGTCGCCCTCCAGCAGGAGAGGCATCAAATGGTCGCTGCCGTGAGGCTTGATGAGGTCGGCCACGTCGGGTCCTTTCGGTTCATCCCTGAAAAATCTGTTTGTGGGCCCAAATCAGGGCGTTGACCCCCTAAATGTCCATTGAAAAACCACCGGCAGCGCACGGGCTCCCGGTGGTTTCTCATCGTTCCCTGTAATGCCGTGTCGTGACCTGTTTTCTAGATTCCGGCCACCTTCAGGTAGATGACTTCCATGGGCTCGGCCTCCCCGTCGTCGTCCCCGCCACCGGCTCCCTGGCTCTGCAGAGCCAGTACCGCCTCGACGAAACCCGTCACCACAACGGCGTTCCCTTCGGGCGTCCAGATCAGGATGTCGTTTTCGCCGTCACCCTCGCATTTGGCGCTCACCGTCTTGAAGAAGTGACCGTCGGGCGTGAAGACGTCCCAGGTGATCAGGATCCCCTCGGGTTGATCGAACCCGCTGCGGCTTGACGTGACCCACAGGTTGCCGTCGGTGCCGAACATCAGGCCGCCGATGTCCGGCTCGGTTTTCGCGGCCATGACCTTCGCGTTGGGAACCTGCCTGAACTGGGTCTCCAATATGGTCTGGAGTTTGTTGAAATCCTCGTCACTGCGTTTGCGGCTGGTGAATTCGCGTTCGATCACGCGCTCCAGCGACCCGTCGGCCGCGTAGACGTTGATCTTGTAGGCGTTGCGCTCCGAAGCGATGTAGATGCGCCCGTCCTTGCCGGCGGCCACTCTGCGGAAATCCACCCGGTTGCGTGCGCCTTCGTCAAAAGTGAAATTGGTGAAATCCCAGCGGTAGGATTCTTCGAAGAATCGCACCGTCTCGTTGCCTTCCTCGTCGAAGGCGGCCACGAAATTGGTCCGAATCTGGGCCATCTGGCCTTCGGTGGCGATCGCTTCGGCCGATACGACCAGGTGTTCCCCGCTGGTAACGCAATCGAACAGCGTCATAAAACCGCCCTCGGTGGCATCGTTGATCTCCATCACGCCGGCCGGGGTTCCATCCGTACCGATCTTGGTGATCTTGCCCGGAAAAACCTGCACCAGACCCAGGTTGCCGTCCGGCATGAACAGCAGACCCGAAGGAATGCGGGTTTCCCCCGGCCCGTCGCCTTCACGGCTCAGCGTGGTCAGCCGCTCGCCGTCGGGCGAGTACACCGGCACCTCACTCATGCGAGTATCCAGCAGATAGATGGTACCGTCGTCCCCCACCACGCACTGGCTGATCATGCCGAAGAAATCCTCGTCGTCCTCGCCGCCGTGGCGCCAGACCTCTTCCAGTTCCACGGTCACCTTCTCGCCACTGGGTTCGGCGCCGTTCATGACGTGCAGCACGCCGTCTTTGGTCACTTCTTCGCCCGCCAGCGCGGGCATCACCAGCATCATCAATGCCACGACGGCCAGCGCGGCCCCCGATCCTGACTTTTTCATCTCGCTAGACCTTTCATTTCCGCCGCCCGGTGAAGGGAAGGGCGGGCTGAATACCATGTTCCGGACAATCTACGCTCCAACCGGGTTCCGGGTTGCAAAAAGGAGCCACACCCGTAGGCGTGGCTCCTGGAAGATCCCCGGTGCTGCTATGAACTAGCGGCTCGCCAGGGCTTTCGCCGTGTCATGGATGCCGCGGCCGGTGCCGTCGTTGCCGGTCACGAAGTCGGACAGTTCCTGCAGGGTCCAGGAAATCCCGCTGCCGCCGCCGCCGTTTCCATCACTGTGGCAGCTGTAGCAGGCGAAGTCCAGGGTCACGGCGGCCTGACCCACCTCGTCCGTTTTGACGAACTTATCATCGGAGATGAACATCCCTTCGGCCGCACCGACCGCATCGCTGTTGATGTTGAAGATGTGCGTCCTGATGTCGCCCACGTAGTCGGTCAGGTTGATGGCCGACCTGGAAGCCTTCGGCATGTGGCAGAATTTGCAGTCGATCTTGACCATGTGCTTCAGGTTCGCGCCGTCGTAGTCCTGGTCGCTGCCGGCGGCGATGGAGTGGCAGTCCGTGCAGGTCTTGGTCGTACCGATGCTCGCCAACACGTCATCGAACTTGACCGAGCTGTGGGGATCGTGGCAATCGTTGCAGCCGGTTCCTCTGGCGTCGCTGTTGTGGGGAGAGTGCAGCCACTCGTCGTACTGCTCATGATGCTTGATGAATCCCCTACCCGTGTCGTATTCGATCCGGTTCTCTTCGTCGCGTGTATGGCACTTGCCGCAAAACGCGGACGAACTGTCCACGGTCATCCTGAAATCCGCGTTGGCGGCCACGTGCCTGGTACCCATGCCGTGGCACTGCTCGCAATGGACGCCGCCGGCGAAGAACGTGCCGGTCATGCCTTTCATGCCATCCTGGTTGTTGGTGTCGTCACCATCGTCGGAATCGACCCAGCCGGTGGTGTGGCAACGACCGCAGTCGCTGTTGTACTCCTTGGAGCCGGTCGGGTCGAGGAGGTGGTAGTCCGACCAGGTTTCGGTTTCGAAGTTGTACTGGTTGCTCGGGATGCCGGTGACGATGAAGCCGTCGTTGTCGATCCAGCGCATTTTCCAGCCGTAACCACCGATGGTGTAGGAGATGTCGTCCCAGGTGTAGCCGGTGGGCGGCACGACGATATCGTTGGGGAAGGCCGCATGGTCGGGGAACTGGAGTTCCGGGCTCTGCCCGTCGATCTTGGTCAACTTGTAGGGATGGCCCGAATCAACCCATTTGTCGTAATTTTCCTGATGGCAGCTCATGCACTTGTCCGAACCCGCGAAAGCCACGTCCGGAATAGTGACTGGCGGCGTGGTGGTATCACAGTCATCGGAACAACCCGTGAAGACCAAAGCTCCGGCCAGCAGAGCCAGCAGAATGACCAGATATTTACTCATTGTCCGTACTCCTTGAATTCGGTGAAACACTCAACCTGTGAACTGCTTAACGAAATGTATCGATCCCATAGATGTTTACTATACTTTTTTTCCTGAATGACTGTCGATACTCAATATCAACCTAACCTTTTTTATTTTATTGAATTAAGCGTTGTGGCAGCCAAAAATAAGATAAATATTATCATAGGGTTATCGTGGGATTTATGTCACGGCCTGGTCATGGAATATTGAAAACGACACTCTTTCTCATTAAACCTGTTATATTTTTCTCGCACGGGCCCCACCCCGAACCTTTCCGGAGGGTTTGAAGGCATCTCACCTGGAGGCGGTCTGGACAATCCCGGAGCGCGGGCTACCTTCGGGCCATGACCACCCCCGTGCGCATGACCGAGTTGTTCCGCTTCTGGGCGCCCCTGCAGGCCACCTGGTTGATGATGTCGCTGGAAGGGCCCTTCCTCGCGGCCGTCATTGCGCGCCTGGCCGAACCCAAACACAACCTGGCCGCCTACGGCGTGGCCTTCGCTCTGGCCATCCTCGTCGAGGCCCCCGTCATCATGATGATGAGCGCCTCGACCGCCCTGGTCGACTCGGCCGCCATCTACCGCCGCCTGCGCAACTTCATGTGGATACTCAACGCGGGCATCACCGCGGCCATGCTGGTCCTGCTGTTCACGCCTTTGTGGAATTTGCTGACCGACACCTGGATGGGGCTCGACGAGGAGGTCGCCCGCCTGACTCGCGTCTCGCTTTTCATCCTGCTGCCCTGGCCTGCCGCGATCGGTTACCGGCGCTTCTACCAGGGCCTGTTGATCCGAAGCGGCCTGACCCGCCTCGTGGCCTGGGGCACGGTAATCCGCCTGGTCTCGATGGTCGTGACCGCCCTGATCTGCCGTGCCGCGGGTATGTCCGGAGCTTGGGTGGGTGCGGCCGCCCTGACCGGCGGAGTGTGCACCGAAGCGATCGCCAGCCGCCTGATGGCCGCCGGCACGGTGCGCGCATACCTGGGCATACCTTCCGACGACGTACTCAGCTACCGCTACATCATCCATTTCTACCTGCCGCTGGCCCTGACCTCGACCATCGCCCTGGCGGTGCAGCCGATGGTCACGTTTTTCATGGGCCAGGCCCGCTTCTCGCTCGAATCACTGGCCGTGCTGCCGGTCGTCAACTCGCTGGTTTTCATTTTCCGCTCCCCGGGCCTCAGCTATCAGGAGGCCGCCCTCACCATGCTGGGCCGCGGTTGGGACAACTACCGCATCGTGCGCAACTTCGCGATCCTGCTGAGCCTGGGCGCCGCCGCCGGCTTGGCCTTGATCGCCTGGACACCCCTGGCGGCGGTCTGGCTGCGGACAGTCTCGGGCCTGACCGTTGAGCTGGCCGACTTCGCGTTGACCCCCATCCGCATCCTCACCCTGATACCCATGCTCTCGGTGCTGCTCTCGTTCCAGCGCTCCCTGCTGGTGGCCCGCCGCAACACCGGGCCGATCACCTGGGCTTCGGTGATCGAGGTCGTCGGCATCCTGACCGTGCTGTTCGTAACCATCCGCCTGGGTAATTGGATCGGCGCCACCGCTGCCGCGACGGCCTTCATGATCGGCCGGTCGATGAGCAACGTCTTCCTGATCGGCCGGACCGGCCGCAAGTCGTAAATCATACCTCTTCAATGGGTTGAACCCAGGTTGCCCGGGTGCGATATTACTCTCTCGTATGACCTTGCGAGGTGGAAGGGAAGCACTTGGGAGGATGTGGGTGAAGTCCGTCTTGATCAATCTGCTCTTGATCCTGCTTGTTTCCGGAACCGCCGAAACTGCCGCCGCGCCCACCCCACCCGACACGACAATCACCGAGATCGCCGACGTAACGGTGACCGCACCGGGCATTCCCTGGGGCGACGGACCGGTTTCGGCGGAAACCCTGCGCGGCCGCGGCGGCGACAACCTGGCCGAGGCCATCGAGCACCTGCCCGGCGTGGCTGCCGTGCGCCGGGCCCCCAGCGCCGCCGAACCCGTGATCCGCGGTCTGGGCTGGGAGCGGGTGCAGACCATCCTCGGCGCCGTCCCGCTTTACGGGGCCTGTCCGGGCCGCATGGATCCCCCGGCCACCTATCTGACTCCGCTGTCCACCACTCGTGTGTCGATCTTCCGCGGCGGCGGCTTTTCAACGTTCGGCCCCGGCGCGACCGGTGGCGTCATCCACGCCGATCCCGATTACGAACGGCCGACCGGCGCGGACCCGGGCGTGACACCCTATCTGGAAGCCGGCTACGAATCGGCCCGCGAGGGATTCCGCACCGAGGGTGGAATTTTCGGGGGAACCAGGGCCCTCGACTACAAGATCGGTCTCGGTTACCGGCAGTACGACGACTACACCGCTCCCGACGGCACGGTTGTGCCCGCGGGCCTGAATTCGACCACCGCCAATGCCGCGCTCGGATGGCGGATCGGGGATAACCAGCGCCTGTGGAACGCCGTGACCTACGCCAAGGAGAAGGATGTCGATTTCCCGGCCATGCCCATGGACAACATCGACACCGATTTCTGGGTGTACAACGCGGGCTGGCGCTCGGAATACGAAGGTTCGGCGGTGACCCGGCTCGAGGTCACCGGCGGGTTCTCACTCGTCGACCACTTCATGGACAACAGCCGGAAACCCAATCGCAAGACGATGGAAGCCGGAACCGACGCCCGGACCCGCAGTTGGGCCACCCATGCGCATCTCGACCTGGAACCGGGAGCTTCGCTCGGGCTGAAGACCGGTTTGGACTTGACCAGCCTCACCCGCGACGCCACCCGTACCAGGTACATCGTCGCCAGCAGTGACACTTATTACGACCGCCTCTGGCCCGATGCCGTGCAGACCACCGGCGGCGGTTTCGCGGCCCTGGAGATTCCCCTGGCCGTCTCTACACGTTTGATGATCGACGGTCGCCTCGACGCCGTGGACAGCAAGGCGCGCGCGGCCGACGCGACCAGCCTGGGCGGGAAGACCGTGCGTGAACAGTACGTGCGTTTCTACGGTCCCGCCGCCGCCGAAACCGACCGCACCGAAACCCTGGGCCTGGCGGGCCTGCGCCTGGACGGTCAGTTCGCGCCTCGTCGCCTGTGGTACCTGCGCACGGGATTGAGCTCAAGGGCAGCCGGCGTGACCGAGCGCTATTACGCCTTCGGCCCGGCGCCGGGCGGCTTCCAGGTGGGCAATCCCACGCTGGCCGCGGAGAAGAAGTGGGAGGGCGAAGCGGGCGTCACCCTGAACTGCGAGAAACTGGTGGTGGCCGTCAGCGGATTCTACGCCCAGGTCGGCGACTACATCCTGCCCACGGTGATCGCGATCATGGACGTCAACGGCGACGGCAACGACGACCTCGTCAAAGGTTATGAAAACATCGACGCCACTCTGGCCGGCGGCGAGCTGGGTGTGGAGTATCGGCCCACCGACAGCCTCTACCTGCCGGTGACCGTGTCCTATGTGCGGGGCCGCAACACCACCGGCGACCGCGACCTGCCCGAGATCCCGCCGCTGGCCGGAACCGCCGAGGTCCGCTACCTGGCCCATCATCGCACGGGCACCTGGCTCCGCTTCGGCGCCTCTTTCGCGGCCGACCAGGACAAAATCGACCCTTTGTTCCCGGAAAACCGCACCGGCGGCTTCACGGTCTGGCGCCTGGGCCTGGAAACGGAACCTGTCGAAGGCCTGGAACTGCGCGTGCGGGTGGACAACCTGTTCGACCGGCTCTATCACGAGCACCTCACCCGCGAGGCGCTGCTGCCTACCGGCGGTCTGGCGGCCGGCCAGGAGATCCCCGCCCCCGGCCGCAGCCTGAACGTGTCCGTACGCATGGAATTCTAGCCGGCGGTTGAAATACCGGGCTCGGTTCAGTCCCCGCCGTCGTACTTCTTGCCGCGATCCTTCTTGGTCCTGGATTTCCTGTGCTTTTCGTCAAGACGTTTTTCCCGCGAGGCGCGAGTGGGTTTGGTCTTCCTGCGGGGTTTGGGGAGGATCAGGGCCTCGCGCACAAGGGCGGCCAGCCGCCGGGTCACCTCTTCGCGATTGCGGAGCTGGCTGCGGTGGGCGTCCGAGGCCAGAATCAAGTCGCCCGCCTCGGTCAGCCGCGAAGCCAGCTTCTTCAGCAGGCGTTCTCTTTCGGTATCGCTCAGCCCGGTGGATCCCTTCACGTTCCACCGCACCTGGATCCGTGTGTCGGCCGTGTTGACGTGCTGACCCCCGGGTCCCGACGAACGGCTGGCCGTATAGACCAGTTCGCTCAGTGGAATGTTCACCGTTTCGTTGATGATCAGGGCAATCGTCACTTGATCCTCTTTCCCGGTATGCGTCCTTTGCCTCTCGCACTTATCATATCAGACTTCAACCAGCCAGTCCCAAGGAGTAATGACTTGATCATCCGCAAACTCGACGAAGTAGCCAAGACCTCCGTGGACATGGAGGGCGTTCAGGGCATCACCAAGCAGCTCGTGCTGGGCAGCGGCGACGGCGTGCCCAACTTCTCGTTCCGCGTCTTCACCCTGGAGCCGGGGGGCTTCTCACCCCACCACAGCCACGAAGTGGAACACATGAACGTCGTCCTGTCGGGCCAGGGCGTCCTGATGGACGGCGACGGCAACGCCAATCCCCTCGGCGCCGGCGAATTCGCCTTCGTCCCTCCCCATGAGACCCACCAGTTCCGCAACACCGGCGACGAGCCCTTTGTGTTCATCTGCGCGGTGCCGAAGGAATACGAGTAATTCCCGGCTGAATTCCCCCACGCTCGTGCCATAGCCGGTGGCACGCGAGCAGAGGGTGATCAGGTTGTTCAACTCGTTCCCGTGCCTTGACGCGAACCCGCGCGACCTTCCGCGCCAGCTCCCGCCGCGTCGATGACCTCGCCTCCTCGACCCAGCTCTTCTCCGTCTTCGGCGTGGCGACCTTGATGATCTCCCTGGTCTTGGTGTAACCCAGTTCGCCGCTGGTCACCGATTCCTTCACGGCCGGCAGTTCCTCCAACTTGCGCGCAAGGCGGATGAAATCGCCCGTCCGGGTTTTGGACCACTTCAGTTCGAGCGAGGCATACTGGTAGATGGATGAATTACCCAACTCGCGAAACATGCCGCGCTGCAATATTTCGCCAAACCAAAGGACGACGGCATGTTCGGCTTTTTCCAAGGCGGCGATCGCTTGCTTCAGGACGTGGTCGGCCTCGGCGGCTGGGCGATTTTTCTGGAATTCGGGGAATCGGGACAACATGACGTTCCTCCGCGAGGGAATGAATGGGAGGATACCCTCAATAAACGAAAATATAGCGAAACAACAATGTAATTTGTTGGTTTTTTTCAAGTTACCGAAAATTTTGCACCGAAAAATCCACCTTGTAATTAGTGCCATCCATCTTTCTGTGGTATGCTGATTCCAGCAACAGGTTGGGAAAGAATGAAAAATCGGGATTAGGGTGTAACCAAAATGTCTCCTCGTGACCTTTATTCTATGGACGATGGCGACGAGTCCGGACTTCACAAGCCGGAACTGATCGCCGGCAGATTCCCCGCTGGGGGACGCGGTTTTGGTGATGGGGCGGGACACGGCAGCCTCGATATCGAAAAAAGGTTTCTCCAACTCACCAGGATCGACTCCGAGCAGTTTCGGTTTTTCTACGAGAAGTATCACGATGTGATCTTCGAATTCATCTATTGGAAAACCGAGGATTACGAACTGGCCGGTGACCTGACGGGGGATGTCTTCCTGGAAGCCCTGGACAAGCTGGACAGGTTCACGTGGCAGGGATATTCGTTCGGCGCGTGGCTTTTTCACATCGCCAGGCGGACCGTAGGCAAACACTACCGCAGGCTTTCCCATCCGGCGGAAAATGTTTTCGAGACCGAGCGGCGCGCAACCAACGAGCAGCCGACGCCTCACGAGGAAACGATTCGCAAGCTCGACATGCAACTGGTGCGACTGTGCATGCGACATCTGAATTCCGACAAGCACGACACCTTGGTGCTCCATTACTGGCTCGACATGACGGTCAGGGAAATCGCCCTGGTCATGAAGACCAGCCAAAGCAACGTGAAGAAACACCTGGTGCGCGGCCGCAGACAGATGCTCAGGTGGTTCCGGGATCACGGCATGGAGCACGGCCTGTCGGAAGCCGGCCGGAAAATGATAAGGGATGTGGACGCCCACGAATCAGGGTGGCATCTGGTGGATGACTTGATCGGATAATCATTTGGCAACCAGGTCTTCTCGCCCGGGCTGGTTATTGAGATGAAAGAAAATCTGGACAGATGGATCAAGGACGCGAAGGACGAGGTTCCCGACTCCGGTGAATACCGACGCCTGAACCGCGTCTTGCTCAAGGAACGGATGCTCTCCGCGGGTCCCGGCCACCGCCGGCAACACCGGGTGCTCCTGGTATCCGTCATTCTGATATTCCTCCTTCTCATCTCCGGGCAGTTCGCCAAACTTGGCGGCGACGGCTTCAATGCAATAATTGAAGATTGGGTCAATTCCCGGGGAGAAACCATCCCCGTCTTGAGGAACGAATTCCGCGGCAATACCTTCACGGCGCCGAAAGATTTCACTTCCGAGGATCTGGACGAATTGAACCATGCCCTGGCCGCCGGTGATGGCGAACTTTTAGCCGTCTGGGGAATATCATACGGCGGAAAAACAAGTTGGATAAAATACGTAAAACGAATGATCAACGGGAAGATCGACAAAAGGGGCGAATCCCCGCAGGACCGTCCCGCTGTCGAACCTGACAATTACCAGAAGTTCTTGGAAACGCATATGCGGGAAATTGTTCAAAAGACCAAAATCCTGCCTGCCCAAAGGGAAGCCCTCATGACCTTCGATGGGATTCCCTGTAAAATGCAGATCTGGGTTTTCCACTTTCCCGATTACGGGGAAGTCCTTCGATTCAAGGGCGTCCCTGTTGAGGAATGTTAACTGCTGATTCTTCTTGTCCACCGGGGTGAGCACGAGTTGGTCGAGGCGGGAATCACAAACCCCCGGCTCGACGAGCCGGGGGTCGGAGGGTTCAAGGAGGAGCTGTCGGGCGAGAAATAGCCCCTCCTCGCTTTGGGCGGATCTTATTGTAACACAAGCAACTTTGATTTTCGACCATAAAATTTCATTTTTTATTTCATCCTCTATCGCGTTTTCGGACCTGGTACCCGGTAAAGGCAAGTACGGCGGCGAGTTCCGGCTCGACCGCGGCCAACTCGTTCGATCCGACGTCGTGAATAAAAGTGGTTTTTTCCTTCTCAAAAATGTGGCCGTTGGGAGCGTCTTTCTGTTCCTTCATAGAAGGACAACCTTTCGTTGCGGCTCGATCGGGATAACGCCCGACATCATTGAAGTCTACTGCTTTGTAATTTCCCTTTCGATTCCGGCACACACTTTGCGAAAGCTATGGACCCGGGCGCCAATGTACTTCGCCCGCGGGTAAAGGATTAACGGTCCAAACGGGGGTCGATCATGGCTGCAGTCAAGAATAGCACGCTGAACCACCACTTGCTGGCGCTGAAAAACGAGGAACGGGTCTTCGAGAACGCGTTCGAGGGGATCAGCCGCATGATCCTCGACAGCGAGATCGAAAAGGTCGTCGTCAACGGCAAGACCACGTATGATTTCAAGATCTTTCGTAAGGGAAAGAAACATATCGTCGGTATGTATGAAGAAATCAACAGCTTCGTATCCTACGTGAAGGATGCTTCCGAGGGTGGATCCTCGGCCGAAATGGCCTACGTCCTGGTCGGTGAACCCGGTAACGGCAAGACCTATTTCGTGGAATACGTCAGCCGCCTGTACCGCGAATTCCTGTCCGAAAAGGGCAATCGCAAATACAGTTTCCGCTTTGTCGGGCTGGACAATATCGGGTCATACGGCAAGATAACAACCATCGAAAGCCAGACTTACGAGGATCCGGCCATCCTCGCGATGAATCTCTTCGAGACCCCCCAGGAGAGCCGTGAATTCCTGGCCGCCAAAATCGGCCTGAGTGACGAGCAAGTCGCCGGGATGTATGAGAACTATCGCTCCCTCGGCGCCTGCAGCAGCTACATCTGGAACGACATCCGGGTGGCCTGCGACGGCAACCAGACCAACATGCTGAACCATGTGGAGATCTTCCCCGTGCCGTTGACCGAAAGCCTGGGTACGGTGACCGGCAAGTATCCGGCGAAGGACAAGATCACCTCCAGCGCCGTCGATCTGCTGGGCGAGGAATCGATCCAGCGGCTGCTGCACATCACCGACACCAACAACCCCTACCGCTTCGACCTGCGGCGGGGCGCGCTGGCCCGCGTGGCCGGCGGCGGCATTCATTTTTCGGACGAACTCTTCAAGAACAAGAAGGACCTCGTCCAGGTCTACCTGGGCGTGATCCAGAACCGCACCATCGAGATCGACGGTTTCAAATGGCCCATCGACACCCTGATCGTCGCCACGAGCAACAACAGCGAGTTCAACCGCTTCCTGGCCGAGAAGGAAGAGGCCCCCATCGTCGACCGCTGCCGGATCAGCTACATCTCGCACAACACCAACTACCTGCTGCAGGAACAGCTCACCCAGTACGCCATCGGCAGCGAGACCAAGACCACGCTGACCCGTGAGGTGCTGCACCAGGATCCGAACCTCAACTACGCGGCCAGCGTGGCGGTGATCCTGTCGCGCCTGCCCCGCAGCGAGAAGCTGACCCCCATCGAGACCATGAAGCTGGCGGCCGGGGAGGTTGCCGGCGAGAAGAGCATCAAGGCGCTCGCCGAGGTGATCGCCGACCTCAGTCAGGACACCGACATCACCAACCGCTTCGGCCAAAAGGGACTGGGCCAACGCAACCTGGGCCGGGCCATCCAGCTTCTGCTCGAAAGCAGCGAGACCAACGAGGGCTGTTGCATGTTCGCCAACGACGTGTTCGACACGATCGAGCGCATCATCCTCGACTACGTGACCGAAAACAACGATCGCGCCAAGTATCTCGAGGACCTGAAATCGGCGCGCGGCCTGTACCGCGAACGGATCATGACCGAGATGTTCAACGCCTACATGGACGAGCCCCAGGCCATCCGCAAGGACGTGATGAGCTACGTGAACATGATCATCGGCATCGACGCCGAACACCTCGGGGCGGACAAGATGTGGAAGTACAAGGATCCCCAGACGGGCGAACTGAAGGCCCTGAAGGTGGACGAGCGGTTCATCAAGAGCATCGAGGAGCGCCTGCAGCTCAAGACCGAGGAGCAACGCGAGACCTTCCGCACGGCGATCCGCAAGATCTACGGGCAGAAAATCGGCCTCGACCCGAACTACGACTTCATGGACAACCTCGAACTTGTCAAGGCCGTGACCGACGTGCGCCTCAAAAGCGACATCGCCGGCGCGGGCAGCCTGATCGGTGCCCTGGCCAACCGCACCAACGAGGAGAACCAGAAACTGTACGACCGGATGATCGACACCATGCTGAACAGACTGGGTTATTGCCGGACCTGCGCACAGAAGACCATTGAGTACTTCTGCACCCAGGAAGACGAAAACTAGACCGATGGACCAAAAGGCCAAGGCACTCCTGGAGCAGCTCGAAGCCGGCGGCGACCACTCGCTGCCCGAGGCCCCGCTCGCGCCGGTCTTCACGCCCGGCCTGAGGATCATCCAACGGGTGTTCAACAACATCTACCGCTACGGCGATCTGACCTTCGTCCAGGCCATGAGCACCCCCCGCGGCAGCTACACCGCGCGAATCGGTTCGCTCGACGACCTGATGGAGCGGGACAGCAAGCGCGAAGAGGACGGCTTCCCCCGCAAGATCCGCATCGGCAAGCTGGTCAAGCCCAGCAGGAGCGGTCACGCCAAGGTTGTCGTGGTGCCGACCACCGTGGAAGAGAAGTTCGTTCATGATTCCCACTTCCGGGAGGAAGTCGAGGCCGGCGGCGAGGCCGGCGGCAGCGGCGAGGGCGAAGAGGGCGAGGTCATCGGCGAACAGCCCGTCCGCCCCCAGGAGGGCGAGGGCGAAGGGGCCGGGCCCGGCCAGGGTGAAAGCGGTCCCCACGAGGTGGAATCGAACGCCTACGACCTGGGCAAGATCCTCACCGAGCAGTTCGCCCTGCCCAACCTGAAGGACAAGGGCAAGAAGCGGTCATTGACCCGTTACACCTACGACCTGACGGACCGGCACCGCGGCTTCGGCCAGCTGCTGGACAAAAAAGCCACCCTGCGGCAGATCGTCGAGACCAACATCGCCCTGGAGCGCATCGATCCCAGCGAACCGATCGACACCACCGAACTGCTGGTCTCCCCGCGGGACCGGATCTATCGGATCCTGTCCAAGGAAAAGGACTTCGAGTCGCAGGCCATGATTTTCTTCCTGCGCGACTACTCGGGCTCGATGAGCGGCAAACCCACCGAAGTCGTCGTCAGCCAGCACGTGATGATCTACAGCTGGATCCTGTACCAGTACGCCGGACAGGTCGAATCGCGCTTCATCCTGCACGACACCGAGGCCAAGGAAGTCCCGGATTTCTATACCTACTACAACAGCCGGGTGGCCGGCGGCACCAAGGTCGCCTCGTCCTTCCGGCTGGTGAACGAGATCGTGGCCAAGGAAAGCCTGGCCAAGGACTACAACATCTACGTGTTCCACGGCACCGACGGCGACGACTGGGATACCGAAGGCAAGGAATCACTGCCCGAGATCGAGAAGATGATGGAGTACGCCAGTCGCATCGGCATAACCATCGCCGAGAACTCCTACGGCACGCCGGGCGAGTCCGAGGTGGAGAAATACCTGAAGGCGTCGGGTTTCCTGGAGAAGAAGAAGAACCTCATCCGGCTGGACGTCATGTCCGAGAGCGCGGAGGAACCGCGCATCATCGAGGGCATCAAGAAACTGATCAGCGAATAGGGGTGCAGCGGTCATGCAGTTGATCGACCAACACACCAAGGCCATCATGGAGGGATGCAAGGAGCGCGCCCGCGACGCCGGCCTGCGCTTCGACGATGAATCCCTCGAGTACATAGTGACCAACCGCGACCTGCTCGAGCTGTCGCCCAAGATCATGATCCCCACCATGTACGACTACTGGGTGCACGACGTCGAGGTGCTGCAGGGCAAGGGCCGTTACGAACTGTACCCCAGCAATCCCTTCGAGACCGTGATCAACACGCGGCCGGCCATCAGTTTCTACAACGACAACAATCCCGATTGGTTGAACGTGATGATCTTCTACCACGTTCTCGGGCACATCGACTTCTTTCAGAACAACCTGTTCTACCGGCACACCTGGGACGACGATTTCGCCGGCCAGGCCCTGGCCGACAAGCGTGCCGTCGCCCGGTTGCGCAGCGAGAAGGGCCGCTGGGTCGATTACGTCATCGAGTTCGCGCGCTCCATCGACAACATGGTGGACTTCCACGGCCTGCTCTCGAAACTGCATCGCCCCGACACGGACGGCCGCTCCAAGCGGTTGGACTACTACTTCGACGTGTTTCTGCAGGACGAGAAGCACGTGCGCGTGAACGAATACGTGAAGGAGATCGAGCGCTACAACAAGACCGTCAAAAAGCACGGCAATGATGGCGAAGAAGAGTTCTTCATGAGGATCCACCAGCGGCATCCCGAATTCGGGGCCTTGTTCGAGAAGGCAAACAGCCACGACACCGAGAACAGGCGTGACCTGCTCCAGTTCCTGCTGGATCACTCCGAGTTCCTGAATCGCGAGGAAAACCGCTGGATGCAGACCATTCTGCAGATCGTCCGCAAGACCTCGCTGTACTTCCAGCCCCAGATCCGCACCAAGATCATGAACGAGGGCTGGGCCAGCTACTGGCACGAGACGCTCTTCATGCGCGACGACCGCATCGCCGGCCACGAGGTGGATTTCGCCCGGGTCAACGCCACGGTCACCTCCATGCCGCGGGTCGGACTGAATCCCTACGCGCTGGGCATGCGGCTTTACTACTTCATCGAGGAAGCGGCCGACAAGGGCCGCTACAGCCAGGAGTTCCTGGCCATGCTCGACGCCGAGCAGCGCCGCAGGTTCGACCTGGGCACGGGCACCGGCAAGGACTACATCTTTCAGGTGCGTGAGAACATGAATGACTTCCTGTTCGTCAACACCTTCATCGAGCAGGACTTCGTGAACCGTCACAAGCTGTTTGTCGCCGACAAGATCCTTGATGAGCAGCGTATGGTGTGGCAGTGGTACGTCAAGAGCCGCAAGGTCGAGGACTACAAGCAGATGGTGAAGGATTCCCTCTACCATCCGCCCTTCATCACAATCGATCTGGAGCAGACGGACGAAAACAACCTCTGGCTCGACCACACCTTCGAGGACAAGCCCCTGGTCCGGGAGTTCATCAACAACACGATGCTCGGCCTGGAATTCCTGTGGGGCGGCAAGGTGACGCTCGAGACGACCGAGGTCAAGTCGATCAAGAAACCTGATCAACAGCCCACCCTGCCGGGCATGGGTCCGGCGGTCGAGGAGGAGGAGACCCGGGCCAAGGTCGAGTGGCAGCGGGTCAGGTACACGATGAAGGACCGGAAAATCAGCAAGGGATTGATCTGAGCATGGAACACATCCGCAACGCCATGCACAACCTCGAAGACAGCCAGCGTGGGCTGGACCGGGCGCAGACCGTCACCTTCGAGCAGTTCCTGATCGTACTGCGGGCCCGCCCGGAAACGCTCATCCGCAACGTGCACCAGGTGTTCCACGATATGGTGATGGCTTCGGTGGAAATGGGCCAGGATGAATATCCCGAGGATCCCGAGTCCATCAATTTCGTGGCCTACGACACCAAGGACCTGTTCGAGACCGGCACCGACAACCCGTTCTTCGCCGACCGCATCTTCGCCAACCGCCTGATGAACATGATCGAAGGCTTCCGTGGCGGCACCCAGCAGAACAAGATCTACATCTTCGACGGACCGCCCGGCTGCGGGAAATCGATCTTCTTGAACAACCTGCTGCGCAAGTTCCAGGAATACACCAACAGCGAGGACGGCTGCCGCTACGAGACGGTCTGGCACCTCGACCGCTCGGTGCTGGGCGAATACTCGGACATCGACGGCCAGCCGGTCATGGACAAGCTGGTGCAGTTGCTGGACGGCTCCGGCAACGCGCTCGATGACGCCAACGAAAACAACCGGCCGCGCCTGCGCCAGGGATTCGTCGAAGTGCCTTGCCCCAGCCACGACAATCCCCTGCTGATGATCCCCAAGGAACAGCGTTCGGAATTCCTGGACCACCTTTTCGCCAACGACGAGTTCAAGTGGAACCTGTCCTACGGCAAGGAATACGACTGGGTGTTCCGGGACAACCCCTGCACCATCTGCACCACGCTTTACCAGGCGCTGCTGCACAAGCTGGGCGACCCGACCGAGGTCTTCAAGATGATTCACGCCCGGCCCTACGTGTCCAACCGGCGCCTCGGCGAAGGCATTTCGGTGTTCAACCCCGGCGACCGCAGCTCGCGGCTGCAGGTGCTGACCAATCCTGAGCTGCAGAAGCGTATCAGCGCCCTGCTGCAGGACAGCAACGCGGTCCGCTACGTCTTCTCGCGCTACGCCCGCACCAACAACGGCATTTACGCGCTGATGGACATCAAGGGACACAACAAGGAACGCCTGATGGAGCTGCACAACATCATCAGCGACGGCGTGCACAAGGTCGAAGAAATCGAGGAAAACGTGAACTCGCTGTTCCTGGGCGTGATGAATCCCGAGGACAACAAGAACATCCGCGGCTTCCAGTCCCTGAGCGACCGCATCGAGTGCATCAACATCTCCTACGTGCTGGATTCGGCGACCGAGGTGAAGATCTACGAGAACACCTTCGGACGGCACATCGGCGAAAGCTTCCTGCCGCGCGTGCTGGAAAATTTCGCGCGGGTGATCATTTCCAGCCGCCTGAACGAGAAATCACGGGCCCTGCTCGACTGGATCGGGGACCCCAAGAAGTACAAGATGTACTGCGACGAGAATCTGCACCTGCTGAAGATGGCCATCTTTACGGGCCTGATTCCGGCCTGGCTGGACGAAGAGGACCGCAAGAACTTCACGGCCAAACGGAGACGCAAGATAATCGCCGAGGCCGAGACCGAGGGCAACAAGGGCTTTAGCGGGCGGGACTCGATCGACATCTTCCAGGATCTGTACTCGACCTATGCCAACGAGGACCAGCTGATCACCATGGACACCTTGTGCCGGTTCTTCACCAAGACGCGGCCCGAACTGAACAAACAGCTGCCCGGCGGCTTCCTGGATTCGCTGCGCCGGATGTACAACTTCCAGATCCTGCAGGAAGTGAAGGAATCGCTCTACTACTACAACGAGGATCAGATCGCCCGCGACATCAAGAACTACCTTTTCGCGCTGAACTACGAGACGGGCACCACCGCGGTCTGCACCTACACCGGGGAGCGGCTGGAGATCACCGAGACATTCCTGGTCGCCATCGAAGATCATCTGCTTGGCCCGGACGTGCGCGAGGGCCGGCGCAGTGAGTTCCGCGAAGAGACCCAGCGCGAGTTCACCTCACAGACGCTGACGCAGGAGATCATGGTCGAGGGCCGCGACATCGGAGACACCGAGCTGTTCGCCGCGCTGCACAACCGCTATGTGTTCAGTCTCAAGGAGAAGGTGCTCGAGCCCTTCCTGAAGAACGCCAACTTCCGCCGCGCCCTGAAGGATTACGGGACCGACGACTTCCGCACCTACGACAAGCGGATCCGCGACGACGTCACCTACCTGATCGGCAACCTGGTCGATCATTACGGTTACGGCGAACAGAGTGCCCGGGAGGTTTGTATCTACGCCGTTGATAATGAGCTGTCCGAGGAGTTCGAAGAGTAGAAAGCCGACCATCAAACGGTTCCGGATGTCCTCAGCCTTCGGCCTGCGGATTACC
>CBDURF010000045.1:0-22237 GCA_965369705.1 uncultured bacterium | reverse complement strand
TCCGGTTCCCCCGTCCAAGGGCCGGTGCTGAGCATCCATTGTGATCAGTCGGGCATCATTTGGGCCGGCTCATGGCATACCGGGCTGAACAAATACGATCCGGGCAGCGCCAAGTTCGAGGTTCTCCTGCACGATCCCTCCGACCCCCTCAGCCTCGACGAAAGCGCCATCGGCTCGGTGTTCGAGGACCGCCACGGCACCCTTTGGGTGGGTACCGGCCCACGCACTCCCACCGGTCGGGGCGGGGCCCTCAACCGTCGGCGACCGGGGGAACAGGGTTTTTACCGAATCTATTTCCCCGGCAACGACGAGGCACGGGTGCGGACCGTGTACCGCATTATCGAAGATCGACGAGGGGACCTCTTGCTGGGCACCAACCTGGGTCTCTGGCAATACGAGGAAGATCGGGATACCATTATCCGGCCCGACTTTCTAGCCACCGCGCCCGCCGCAGTCAGCAACGGGCGGATCCTGGACATGGGAATCGACCGGGCCGGCAGGATCTGGGTAACCGTTTGGCTGGTGGGAGTCCACCGTTACGACCCCCTGACCGGAGTCTGGATGTCCTTCCGGGCGGATCCCGCCGACTCTACCTCGCTTATGGACGACGGCCTGTCAGCAATCTGCCTGGATGAGAGCGGACGGTTCTGGCTCGGCAGCGACAAGGCGGGGTTGCAGGTCTTCGATCCGGAAACCGATTCCTTCCGCACCGTGCCCGAACTTGCAGGTGAAATGGCATCGGTGGGCGCCATCGTGCCCGCCGGCGAAGGGCGGGTCCTGGTCAGTACCGGGGCAGGCATTCTCTTGTGTGAGCCGGGGGGAATCGTCCAGACCTTCACGACCCGCACCGGCCTCCCTTCGGACTACGCCGGCCAGATCATCCTGGATCGGAACAACGATCTATGGGTCTCGACCGGGTTGGGCTTGGCCAGGACCGACCTGAAAGGCGGAGCGGTCACCGTTTTCGACGAACGGGACGGACTACCGCGCAATGAACTTTATTTCGCTTCTCACATTGCGGCATCGGGCCGGGTCTTCTTCGGGGGCCACAGCGGCCTGGTGTCTTTTCACCCAGACAGCCTGCGCCGCAAGAATTTCGTTCCCCCGGTCCACATCACCGGCATAAACGTCCACGATGAACCCCTAAAAGTGGGACCCGACTCCCCGCTCCGGCAATCCCTGAGGGTGACCGAGACCCTTTACCTCGGTCCTCTTCAGAATGACATCTCGTTGACCTTCGCCGCACTCGACTTCGCCCACCCCGAACGTAACCAATACCGCTACCGCCTCGAACCCCACGACAGCGATTGGCGCGCAGCCACCGAACTCAATGCAGCCCATTACACCAACCTTGATCCGGGTACCTACCGGTTTTCGGTCATGGGCAGCAACAGCGACGGTTTGTGGAATGACACCCCGACCACCCTTCGGATCATCATCGCCCCTCCCTGGTACAAGACCAGTTGGGCCAACGCCGTTTTTGGTCTGGCCTTCCTGCTGTTGGTCATCGGCATCTACCGCCAACTCATCAACCGGGAGCGCATGCGGATGGACCTGGTCATCGAACGTGCCGAGGCCAGCCATCTGCACGAACTGGATCAGCTCAAGTCCCGCTTTTTCGCAAATATCTCCCATGAGTTCCGCACGCCCCTGACATTGCTCAGTTCGCCCCTGCGCAAGCTGCAGGAGGACCCCTCCAGCGGCACTCCCGAACTCTTCGGTACCATGGCGCGCAACGCCCGCCGACTCGGTCGGCTGATCGACCAGTTGCTGGACTTGTCCCGCCTGGAGGCCGACCGCATGCCCACCAACTGGCGGCATGGGGACTGGGTCCAATTCCTGAAAGCCCTGGCGTCGTCCTTCAGTACCCTGGCTGAACAGCAGAACATCGTGCTGGAGACCCGCTGGCCAGAAAAGACACCGCCCGCCTGGCACATTCCCGACCTGCTGGACAAGGTGGTGGTCAACCTGCTGTCCAATGCCCTGAAATTCACGCCCAGCGGGGGTGAAGTCATCCTGTCGGTTTCCCTGGCCGGTGAACCGCGACCTCATCCCTGGCCCGGGTCGGCCGAGGAACCCGGGGAAATGCCCGATGCCGACATGATGACCGTCACGGTCCTGAATACCGGATCCCACATCCCACCCGAAGACCTGGAGTTCGTGTTCGACCGCTTCCACCAAGTGGTTGAACACTCCGATTTCGGTGACCTCGGGTCCGGCATCGGCCTGGCCCTGGTGATGGAATTGACCGAGTGGTGCGGAGGCCAGGTAGGCGTATCCAGCGACCTGCAGACAGGGACCACCTTCACGGTGACCCTCCCGGTGTACCTGTCGGCGCCTCCCGGCGCCCAGGCCGCGGAAGCCGCTGAGGCCATCGCTCCCTCGACGGATCCCTACCGGGAGCTTGAGACCCCGGAAACCGACGGGGATGAAATTGAAGAGGGAATCGATACTGCCCTACCCTCCATCCTCATCGTCGAAGACAATGCCGACCTGCGCCATTACGTACGCGATGAACTTTCAGATGAATTCCAGGTCCTGGTGGCGGCCAACGGAAAAAGCGGGCTCGAACTCGCCCGCAGGGAAATCCCTGATCTTGTTCTCAGCGACGTGATGATGCCCGTGATGGACGGGCTTGAACTCTGCCGGGAATTGAAGGCCCATGACCTGACCAACCACATTCCGGTGATCCTGTTGACGGCCAAGGCCGAAGCGTCCAGTCGCAAGGAGGGCCTGCAGACCGGCGCCGACGATTACGTGGCCAAGCCATTCGATGTGGAAGAGCTCCGTATCCGCATCCACAATCTCATCGAACAGAGACGCCTGCTTGCCGAACGCTACAACCAGCTCGAGGTGGCGCGCCCCGGGCGGGCGCCCAACCCGGTTCCCTCGGCCGATGATCGCTTTCTGGCCCGTGCCAGGGACATCATTTCCGAGCATTTCGAGGATCCCGATTTCCGCGTGGACGGTTTGTGCCGCGAAATCGGCATGAGCCGCACCCAGCTCCACCGCAAGCTGAAGGCCGTGTCGGGAAGGTCGGCGGGCGATTTCCTGAGGACCGAACGCCTGAACAAGGCCGCCGATATGCTGGCCCAGGGGGACAAGAACGTGACCGAAGTGGCCTACTCGGTCGGTTACCGCAGCCTCTCCCAGTTCGCCAAGGCCTTCCGCGAGCAGTTCGGCATGGCACCCTCCGACTTTGAAGCCTGATCCCATATAGACAGGGACCCGGATTACCCGGGTCCCCATACAAGGCCGATCCAGCCGCGGAAACTAGCGGTAGAGCGCCTTAACGCTGCCCAGACTTACATCCTCGGTCGCAACGGGCCCCAGGCCTTCGATCAGCATGGCGCCGTCCAGGCCGGGACTCCAGGCCATCCACATGGGCATGGGAAAACCGAAGGGATCGTAGGAGGGGGAATCGTCGGCCACGGCGGCGACGCTGACATGGATGTTGTCGGCGTTGGGAGTATTGGGGGTCAAGCCGATCCAGTATTCACCCTCGTTCACGATCATACTCAGACCCGTCGCGGAAACTTCCAGGAAACCATTACCCAGAAGGACGCACGCTACGGAAACAGCCGTACCGGTGGTCGGGTCGCCGACGGGCAGACTGCCGGTCTTGGGTTCCAGGTACAGAACGCCAGAAGTAAGGGCGCCGGCCCAGCTGGGATTGAAGCCATCGTAGTAGATCTTGATGGAGTCGATGGTCCAGCCACCGGCGGGTACGACGATGTCGTTGACCGTGTAGTTGGTCATACCCATCGGAGGACCGCCCGCGATGATGTTGAAGAAGCCCTGGGTCCAGCTCTCGTAACCGGCGGTCTGGTCCCACAGCACGTCCTGGGCCACGGCGGCGCCGGTCATGGCGACGCTAAGAGCCAGGGTCAGGAAAATGATCTTTGTCCGTGAGTTCATCATTTCGATTCCTCTCTCGTTGATGGCCATCCGCTCCGGCGACAGCCTTCCCTCGGGGTTGGGGCCACCTGGGGCCCTTGGGATCCTGGATGTCCTGCATTTGCTCCGGCCCGGGTTTAGAGATGGACACTGTGGCCAGGACCGGAGCTCTCAACGCAGTGGGTGAATAATAACGGATTGCCGTATTCCGGCGCTAACGGGGGTGTTCCGGGCAGATGTGGATATGTTCCGATGTGTTGTGCTTTTGTTCCGCAGGGGTTTTTTGACCAAAAAACCCCTTTGAAATTCCCCGCGAACGGGTCCGGGAAGGTTAAAAAATCTCGGTCAAAGGGGAATCCTCCGTCCCGGCGGCCCCGGGATCGGTGAACAGCAGCCAGGTCCGGACTTCCCGGTCGGGATAGAGGGATTGGACAACTTCCCGGTAGGCAGCCAGTTGGGGCCGGTAGTGCTCGATCAGGGCCTTTCTGTGGGCCGGGTCGCCTCCCAGGCGGTTGGTCTTGTAATCGATGATGTCGGCCCTGCCGGACCGCAGGACCAGCCGGTCGATGCTGCCGGTGATCCTTTCTTCGACCTGGTCGGCGGAAACCGCCGTTCTGCGATGAATGACAGGCACTTCGCTCAGGCCTCGACCATTTTCAGGCCGGAAGATCCAGGCCAGCTCCGGGTTTTCAAACACGGCGGCCGCTTCAGCATGGCTTTCGCCCGTCCCGGGCGGCAGGGAGCCCCGGTCGGCGGCCAACTGGAGCAACTGATGGACTTTGTTGCCCCGCTCGGTGGGGGACAAACCGGATTCACCGGCCGAAGACCCCCCGGGGGGTCTTTTCTGAGGCGATGGAGAGGGCATTTCCCCCTCCGCAGTCGAAGGAGTAATTATTCTCAGTCGCTCTCTCAGGACCGGCGGCCGCCAGGTCCGGTATGCCTCGATCCGGGCGTTTTGAGCCGAATGAGCTGAAGCCCCTTCCTCGACCGGTGACGGCGGACGGTCCAGGAAGTCGGGATCCTTCATTTCAATACCAGCGCATGTCCCTCCCGCTGCAGACTGCTGGATCCGGCGCAGCGGACTGTCGTGTTCGTTTCCATGCCATTTGTCGCCGCCCAGCACATAGAGGCGATCACGCGCCCGGGTCATCGCCACGTAAAGAAGGTTGGCCTCCTCGGTGCGATCCCTGTCCGAAGCCACCCCTGCGGCGATTTGCAGGGCGTCCCGGGTCCACGGCACTTCGTCCGGAAGAGTGAATCCCTTGCGGAAGTTCTTGTTCACCTTGAACAGGAGGGGCGTGTCGCTGGCCTCGGCGTCGGTGCGCACCCGGGGGCTTTCCTTGCCCGTGGCCCGGTCCGCGTCGACCAGCAGGACAACCGGCGCCTCCAATCCCTTGGCCCCGTGGATGGTCATGAACCGCACCCGGCCCTCGGCGCCGCCACGGGGCAGGGTGCCTTCCTCCTGGCCGCCCTGGCTGGCCGCGCGTGCAATAAGGTCGGCCAGCCGGCGCACGGTGGGGGTGCCCGCGGTCTCGGGACTCAGGGCCAGGTCGAACAGGCGCATCAGGTTGTAGCGGGCCTGGTCGCCCAGGGCCTGCTGGTACTTTTCCAGTACCAGTCCCTCGCGATAGATGCGGCGCAACAGGTCGTGGCTGCTCTCGAAGCCCAGATGCTTACGCCAGTTCTTCAGCAGGACCACGGCTTTACCCGTGACGGGGTCGTTCTCGTCCTTACCGATGGCCTGCCACAGCCCCCGCGGAGGAATCGTCTTTCCCTCGTCACTCGTCCGGAACAGCCCGCGGCGGGCCAGCACCGCCTGAAAATCCTTCTGTCCTATGCGGAAGATGGGTGAACGCAGCACCGCCGCCAGGGCCACGTCGTCTTCGGGCCAGATCAGCCAGCGCAGCACCGCCAGAATGTCCTGCACCTCGCGGCTGGCGGTGAGCATGCCCCGTCCGGACGGCACGATGGGGATGCCCGCGACACGGAACGCCTTTTCATAGAGGCTGATCTCGGTGCGCGAGCGGGTGAGCACCAGGAAGTCGCCCCAGCGCAGGGGCCGCTCGACCAGATCGTCGCCAAAACCCTCCCAGGTCGTGGCGCCGGATTCCTTCAGATGGAGAACAAGCCGGGCCGCGGCGTCGGCGGCCAACTGGTCGCCACTCCGACCATCTGCCGGGTCATCATCCGGGCCATCTTCCAGATCACCGCCGAGATAGGGATCCAGGACCCTGACCACTCCCGGCCCTTCGCCTCGCGCCCATTCCTGCCTGACGGATTTACGCTCTTCCTGAGTGAAGGAATCGCCCAGCGGCGAGGCGTTGAACAGGCAACCGACCCCCTCGACCACCGCACCCAGGCTACGGAAGTTGGTGGGCAGATCCAGCACGGGCTGTTCGCGTTCCTGGAGAAGTTGCCGAGCGAAGGTGAAGATCACAGGTTCGGCGCCGCGGAAGCCGTAGATCGACTGCTTCATGTCGCCGACGAAAAACAGGGTGCGCACGCGGTCGCCAGCGCCGCCGGACAGGAATTCGCGGACGAAGGGATCCAGCATGTCCCACTGGTTGAAATTCGTGTCCTGGAATTCATCCAGCAGGATGTGGTGGATGGAATCATCCAGGCGGTAGAGCAGGGACACCGCGCGGCCCTGGTCACCCATCAGGCGGCAGGCCATGGCCTCCAGGTCCTGGAAATCCACCACGCGGTCACGGCGCTTGAAAGCGCTGTAGATGTCGAGCGCGCGCAGGCCAAGATGCAGCAGGTCACGGTTCAACTCGTACAGCTTCAGGTAGCCCGCCGTGTGCAGGATCCGCAGGACCGGCAGAGCGTTTTCGACGACCAGGGAGTTGAACCGAGCCTTGATCTCTGCGTCCCGGACAAAAGTGAAGGCACGGGTCTTGTCGGCGGTTGTCAGGAAGATCTTTCGGACCGCGACCAGCAGATCGGCCGACGGAAGATCCAGCGCCTCCCGGCAACTCGCGCGCAGCTTGGCAATATTTTTTGTCGTACGATCGGCGTCCGCCCCCATGTCGGCAGCGACATTATCCAGACCACCGTGCCTGAACTCCTCCAGAACAATGGTGAGCAGAGGAACGAAGGCTTCCGGGTCCGGCTCTTGATCGGGATCCAGATCCGGGAAGAGAAACGCCCGCAGATCCTTCGAAAGTTCCGGCAGTTTGTCCAGGCGGGTCCGGTCGCCCGGCGAAGAGGATTCCTCGTCGTGCCGGTTCAGCCAGCGTTCGATTCTCATCTGTTCGTAGAAAATTTCCTTCACCGCGGCGCGCACGGAGCTGGGGTTGGGCCCCACCGTACGACCGGCGGCGGCCAACGTCTCGCCCTTCGACATCTCCTCTTCCAGCTTGTCGAGGGTTTCGTCCACCAGTTCGTCCTGGTTTTCGATGACCGCGAAATGGGGATCCAGCCCCGCCTCGGCGGCAAAACGCCCCAGGATGAGCTGACAAAAGGAGTGGATCGTGTCCACGTGCAGACCGGAAAGATCTTCGAGGACCATTTCGTACAGGCCGGCCGCGTGATGCATTTCCCGGTCGCTGGGTTCGGGGTCGGTGCGTTCACTGAACAGCTCGCGAAGCAGGCGACGCAGCTCATCGGGTTCTGCCAGCACCATCCCGGAAGCCTTGGCCAGAAGACGCTCCTGGATCTCGACGGCGGCTTTCCTGGTGAAGGTGACCGCCAGGATGGAACGCGGGTGGGTTCGTGCCGGCCCCTCCTCAACGCAGAGACGGATGAAGCGGTCGACCAGGACCTTGGTCTTGCCCGAACCCGCGGATGCCCGCAACGCCACGGACACATCGGGCCGGGCGGCCTGGCGCTGGATTTCCGTGGCCATGCGGACGGGATCGTTCACGCTAGAACATGTCCTTCCTGTTGACGAGCTTGTCGAGTTTTCGTTCCGCCGCCGCCGGCATATCGCGTTCTTCAAGCCGGCACACACCCCGGAAATCGCAGTATTCGCAGGGCAGACGCGGTTCGCCCTCGCCGGCGATTTCCCTGGGAATCAGTGGGAACAGACCTGCGGGATCGCCCGCGCTGACGGCCAGTTCGACCAGGCGGGCGGTTCCTTGGAGAAGCAGAAGGCGGCCCTCGCCGTCGGCACAATCCAGGTGGGCCTTGCCGGGTCGGCCCGGTTTATCCTCGTTGACCGCGTAATAGAATCCCTCGGCGACGGTTCCGCCGGTCGGCATCCCGCCGGCCTCGACGGCCGCGGCATACAGGAGTACCTGCATTTCATCGAGAGCCTGGACCTTTTTGGCCGAGGGAATCTTGCCTGTCTTGTAGTCGATGACACAAAGGGCGCCGGTTCCATCCCGCCGGCGGTCGATGCGGTCCACCGTTCCGCGCAATACGATGTCGGCGGCATGGCCGGACAGGTCCGGAAGTTCCGGATCCCAGTCGAAAGCCGACGCCTGCCCGGCAACCCAGGTGGCCAAATCCCCCAGCTGCATCTCGAACTGTTCTTCGACGGCCACCGGTCGCCAGTCGGGAAATCGTTTCATTTCGTGAGTGACGATGGGGGAAACCGCGCGGCGAAAACTGTCGAGCCAGAGGTGTCGCAAAGGCAGGTCGTCGGCCCCCGGGGCGAATTTCGCTTCAGCCTCCGCCGATAGTATTTCCACGGCCTTTTTCCCGTCACCGTCCGCCAACGCGGCGTAGCCCGGCCCTTCCGGCGTCAGGAAATCGGCCAGGGCTTCGTGCACCATGCTGCCGTATTCCAGGCGGCTGAACTCCTCCTGGACCTCCTCCTCCTTGCGAAGGGCAAAACCCCGTTCGAGCAGGTAGCGATACGGGCACTCCCGCCACTGACGCAGAGCGGTCCAGCTCAAACGCGTAAGGGGACGGATCTTCGCCAGAGCCGGCGACCGGGAATTCTCGCCCAGGAAACCCGTTTCGGTCTTTTCAATTTCCCGCCAGGGCATTTCGTCGCGCCGCCACAGGAAAGCCTCGGACTCCTCCGGCTGACCCGGCTGAAGACCCAACTGCAACCGTGAAACAAAAGGCGACGGCAGGACCGGCTGGCCTTCCTCCTCGGTGGACCAGGTGAGCAGGACCTCGGGTGCGTTGTGCAGCAGGCGCAGGAAGAGTTCGGCGTCCCGGCTCAAGGCATCGCGCCAGCCGGGCAGGCCGAGACGGTCACGAATGCCGCCGCCCAGCAGCAGCGGCCGCAGGGGACGAGAGGGAAACACACCGTCCCGCAGGCCCGCGATGATCAGGTTGTCGAAGGACTCGAGCCGCGCCTCGACCAAGCCCGTGATCAGCACAGGCAGATTCCGGGCGCGGTGGGCCGGTACGTTTTCGCCGGCCAAAAGAAGCCCCAGGTCGGCGGTGAAATCGGACAGGGCGACCGGCGGCAGCAGCGACGAATCGGTTTTCAGGCACTCCAGGAGGCGGGCCGCCGCCGTCACATCGGGGCGGTCGTTTTTTTCGCCGAGAGGATAATCGGGAGCCAGAGCGGTCCAGACCTCGGTCACTGCGCTGATCAGTTCCGACAAGGGGCGCGCTCGACCGCCTCGCATCTCCAAAAGGGGCGCAAAGGCATCGGCCACCGCACCCACGAACTCCACCATGCCCGGCCCCCGTTTCCGGAAGAGGTTCAGGGCCGACTGGTCCCGGTCCGCGGCCTGCCGGCGCATTCCCGCCAGGCCTCCGTGCGGACCCTGGTTTCGGCGGAACATCCTCTCCAGGCGCAGGGTCCAGGTCCCGTGACTGCCTTCGCCCACGGGCAGTTGCACGTAGGGGTGGGTCAACACTTCCAGCAGGGGTTCGGGCCGCAGGTCGGTCAGGGCGGCCCGCAAAATGAACCGTACCAGCAAACCGGCCGGCAGCGAGGAAAGGGCCTGGCCATGGGTGTTATCCGAATCGATCCCCGCATCGCGCAGCTGGGCCGTGATCCGGGCGGCCAGTTTGGGATCGCCAACCGCCACGGCGAGGCGACGGCTCCCTCCGGCCGGCCGGGACAGGATCTCCACCACCCGGTGGGCGACCAGCCGGCTTTCGGCTTCGGAATCGCCGCAAGGAACGAACTCGACAGGACCAGCGGGCGCCAGCAGGTCCGCCGGATTCCCCTCGGCCCCGAGGATGTCAAACCTTTGCTTGAGTGGGGGAATGTCCTGGTCCTTGGCCGGTTTCCCGGATTTGCCGGTCAGCAGGAATTCGGTGCGCCTGGCGGACGCCAGGGGATCGGCGCCCAACCGGCCCGGACTCCAGGTCGCCAGGAACAATCGCGAAAGGAGGCTCTGTCCTTCAGGCAGATAGATCCGCCCTGCCAACCCTTTTTTCAACGCGGCCCGCAGCAGTTCGGCCCGCACCGGATCGATCCGCCCGAATCCCGCGACCACGACCAGTTCGGGCGCCGGACCGGGGACTCCATGGGCTTCCAGAGCCTGGGCCAGATCCGCCAACCGATCTACCGAATCGTAGGGCATCAGACGGCGGTAATGATCCCAGACCTCGTGAACGCGCCGCAGGTCGCCGGCGATGATCTCCGCTTCCGCCGGCGAGGCCTGTTCGAGAACCTGGTCCACGGCTCCCGGATTCAACAGCTGGTTTTCCAGCCGATGGAGTCGGGCCTCATCGAAAAAACGGATGAACTCCACCGCCAGACCCGGTGCGCTTTCGCGGTTGTCCTTGAGCCAGGGCAGGGTCATCAGCCTGCGGGCCAGGATCAGCGGCCTGATCCGGTCATCCGGTGGATCCACGGTGTCCAGCCCCAGCCCGGCGGCCTGTTCGTCCACCCACTGCCCGACCGTCACGATCCGGGGCAGCAACAGGGTGTCACGCCCCGATTGTTCCAGAAATTCATGCTGGAGCGTCCGGCAGGCCCGGGAAGATGGCAGCAGAACCAGCGCGCCGGTCAAATCCCCGGCATCCGCTCCCGGAAGGGCCGCCGGCAGGTCCACCGCCAGAAGGCGCAAAAGATTGTCGGCAAAGGAAATGCGGTGAATCCGGGGCGGCATTGAGGAGGAATCCTTTAACTATTTGGATTGCTTGAGGATATGAGCGTTCAGCCTAGCACGGATAGGGGCCAAATCCAACAAAATGAGAGCTGGTTGAGGAAATACAGGACATGACGCCCGTATGACATATTGATTTACTATTATTTCTAGTCTCCTGACCTGACTGGATTCCATTCCGGGAGGAATACCTTTGGCCAAGTCGTCCGAAAACAGCACGAATGAAGGCATCTGCCGCATCGGCACCCGGGGAAGCGATCTGGCTCTCTGGCAGGCCCACACCATCCAGGACAAGCTGCGGGAACTGGGTGTTCAGACGGTGATCGAAATCATCAAGACCCGCGGCGACCGCATCGACAACATTCCGTTTTCCGAGATGGAGGGGAAAAACTTCTTCACCAAGGAACTCGAGGACGCCCAGCTGGAGGGCCACGTCGATTTCGCGGTGCATTCCCTGAAGGATCTGGCCACGGAAATGCCCCCCGGACTGGCTCTGACCGCCATGGTCGGACGCGAGGATCCCCGCGACGTGCTGCTGGCCAGGCCCGGTACGATCGATCAGGACAAACTCGCCGCCGGCGACGTGCTGCCCTTGAAAAGCGGGGCGAAAATCGGGACCAGCGCCGCGCGGCGCCAGGCCCAGATCCGTTTTTTGCGGGATGACCTGGAAATCGTCGATCTGCGCGGAAACGTGCCGACCCGGGTGAACCGTCTGCGCGAAGGCCTTTACGACGGCATCCTGCTGGCCCGCGCAGGCCTGTTGCGGCTGGAGCTTGACCTGAATGATCTGTTCGTCAAAGTCCTGGACGCCGACGAATTCGTGCCGGCTCCCGCCCAGGGCATGCTGGGCATCCAGTGCCGGGAAAACGATCCCTGGCAAAAGAGCCTGACGCGCCTGGACTGCCCCGAAGCGGGCCGGGCGGTGGCCGCCGAACGTGATCTGCTCCAGAGGCTCGAGGGGGGCTGCCAGCTGCCCTTTGGGATCAACATCCAGCCGGATGGCGATGAATGGCGCCTCGAAGTGTTTCTCGCGGGCTCCGGCGACGAGCCTCTGCGCCTGACCCTCGAAGGGTCCGACCTCGACACCGTGGTCGCCGAATGCTGGGAAATGATCAGCGAGTACCGGGGAGTCTGATTGATGACGACCGACGGACCCCGCATCATCCTGACCCGCGAACGGGAACGCAACAAGGCCTGGGTGGTCCGGCTCGTAGCGGCAGGCCATGTCGTGGTCGAACTGCCGTTGATCAGGTACGAATCCTTGCCCGTGCCGGATGATTGCGATCCCGGCCTCTACGATTGGATCCTGTTCACTTCACCTCATGGCGTGAAGGCCTTCACGGCAGCCGGCCTGCCGACCGGGACGGCCAAGATCGGGGCCCTGGGTTCCGGCACCGCCGCCGCGCTGACCGCGGCCGGCCTGCGGGACTATCTGGGCGCCCGGACCCTCGACGGGGTGGAATTCGCCCAGGCCTTCCTGGCAAAGGTCTCCGGACCCGGCCGGGTCCTGTTGCCCGGTCCCACCCGCCGCCTCGAGGAACCGCGAGCATCCCTGATCGCCGCGGGATTCGAGGTCAGGGAACTGCCCCTCTACGAAACCTGTTCCGTTCCCGCGGACGAGTTGCCCGCCGCACCTTGCATGCCCGGCGACATCATCTTTTTCTGCAGCCCTTCGACGGTCCGGGCCTTCACGAAGGCCTGGCCCGAACGGCCGCGGTGCGTGGCCATCGGGGAAACCACCGCGCAAACCTCCCGGCCCGCCGGTTTCGAGACCGTCGTGGCCGCCACACCCGACCTGGAAGCCATGGTCCTGGCCGCCGGCCTGGACCCATTAACCAAACCCCTCAACCCGGAGATCGAATCATGAATCTGCTGGACCGCCCCCGCCGCCTGCGCGCCAATCCCGCGATGCGGGAAATGACCGCCGAGACCAATGTCGAGGCCCGGCACCTGATCACCCCCCACTTCGTCGTCGAAGGCAGCGGCGTGAAGGAAGAGATCGGCAGCATGCCCGGCGTGTATCACGTGTCGGTGGACAACCTGGTCAAGGAAGTCGGCGCGGACCTGGAACTGGGCCTCAAGTCGCACCTGATGTTCGGCATCCCGAACGACAAGGACGAGCACGGCAATTCGGCGATCGCTCCGGGCAACGTATGTGAAGAAGGGATCAAGGCCCTCAAGAAGGAGTTCGGCGACGACGTGATCACCGTCACCGACGTCTGTCTGTGCGCCTACACCAGCCACGGACACTGCGGATTCCTGGAAAACGGGAAGGTCGTCAACGACCCCAGCGTGGAGCAGTTGGCGAAGATGGCCCTCAATCACGCGCAGGCCGGGGTCGACATCGTCAGCCCGAGCGACATGATGGACGGCCGGGTCGGGGCGATCCGCGAAAAACTGGACAGCGCGGGCTTCACCGACACCGCCATCCTGGCCTACAGCGCGAAATACGCCAGCGCCTACTACGGCCCCTTCCGCGACGCCTGCGACAGCGCCCCCCAGGGCGACCGCAAGACCTACCAGATGGATCCGCGCAACGGCCGTGAAGCCGTGTTTGAAGCCCTGCTCGATCTGCAGGAGGGCGCGGACATGGTCATGGTCAAGCCGGCGCTGGCCTATCTGGACATCATCCGGAGGGTGCGTGACGAGGTCCTATGTCCGGTCGTCTGCTACAACGTGTCCGGCGAGTACTCGCTGGTCAAGAACGCCGCCGCGGCGGGCCTGGTCGACGAAGCGGCCATGGTCAGGGAAAACCTTCTGGCCATGCGCCGCGCCGGCAGCGACATCATCATCACCTACCACGGGCGCGAGGCGCTGACCAAGGGATGGATCTAGCATGAGCAACAGCAGTTGGTGGGAAAGGGCGGAAAAAGTCCTGCCCGGCGGCGTGAACAGCCCCGTGCGCGCCTTCAAGGCGGTGCCCGGAGATCCGGTGATTTTCAAAAAGGCCGCCGGCTGCCGCTTCACCGACGAAGACGGCGCCGAATACATCGACTGGTGTCTGAGCTGGGGCCCGTTGATCCTGGGTCACGCCGATCCCGACGTGGAAGCCGCCGCCGTCGAGGCCATGCGTGAAGGCGCCAGCTTCGGCGCGCCCAGCCGCCGCGAGGTGCTGCTGGCCGAGGCCTTCCTGGAGCGGCTGCCTCACTTCGACCAGGTGCGCTTCGTCAGCTCCGGGACCGAAGCGGTGATGAGCGCCATCCGCCTGGCGCGGGGCTTTGCCGGCCGCGACGTGATCGTCAAGTTCGTGGGCTGCTATCACGGCCACACGGACAGCCTGCTGGTCGAGGCCGGCAGCGGCCTGGCCACTTTCGGCGCCCCCAGCAGCGGCGGGGTGCCCAAGGGCTTCACCGACAGCACCGCCGTGTTGCCCCTGGACGATGAAGAAGCGCTCGCCACCTTCTTCAGCGAACATGGCGACAAGGTGGCCGCCTTGATCATCGAACCGTTTCCGGCCAACGCCGGCCTGCTGATCCAGCGGCCCGAGTTCCTTCAGAAATGCCGCGACCTGACCACACGGCACGGAGCCCTGCTGATCTTCGACGAGGTCATCACCGGTTTCCGCGTGGGGCCGTCGGGCGCCGCGCCGATCCTCGGCATCACGCCGGACATGGGAACCTACGGCAAGATCATCGGGGGCGGCTTCCCGGTCGGGGCGTACGCCGCCCGCCGGGAGATCATGGATCACATCTCACCCAACGGCCCGGTGTATCAAGCCGGCACCTTGAGCGGCAATCCCGTGGCCATGGCCGCGGGACTGGCGGCCCTGGAGAAAACCGGACGCCCCGGCTTCTACGAGGATCTCGAACGCAAGGGCGCCCGGCTGCAGGCCGGCCTTACGAAGGCCGCGGCCGACCATGACGTGACCGCGACGGTGGTGCGCCAGGGTTCGTTGATCTGGACGGTGTTCCAGCCCGAAGCCCCGCGCAGTTTCGCCGCCATCGACGGCTCGAAGATGGAAATCTACGGACGGATGCACCGCGACCTCATCGAGCGGGGGGTATATCTGGCGCCGTCAGGGTGGGAGGTCGGCTTCGTGAGCGCCGCCCACACCGACGCCGATATCGACGCCACCGTGGACGCTGTTGCCGACACCTTCCAATCCTGGAGATGACCCTGACATGGCAGATCTGAAAGACAGCATCTTCCTGAAGAACCTACGGGGCGAACCCTGCGACCGCACCCCGATCTGGATCATGCGCCAGGCCGGCCGCTACCTGCCCGAGTATCAGGAAGTCCGTTCAAAGCTTTCGTTCACCGAGCTGTGTCATACGCCCGAAGCGGCGTGCGAGGTCACACTCCAACCCATCCGCCGCTTCGGTTTCGACGCCGCGATCATGTTCAGCGACATCCTAACGCCGCTCGAACCCATGGGCGCGCCCTTCGATTTTTCCAAGGGCGAACCCAAGCTGGAGCGTCCTCTGCGGACCGAACAGGACATCAATGCCCTGCAGACCTACGACGCGCGGGAGGGCACCCGCTTCGTCGCCGAAGCGATCAAGCTGATGAAGGAGGGCCTGGGCGACAAGACCCCGCTGATCGGGTTCGCCGGCTCACCCTTCACCCTGGCCACCTACCTGATCGAAGGCGGCGGCTCGAAGAACTACCAGCACCTGAAGACCATGTTGTACAGCCGGCCCGAACTGCTGAACAGGCTGATGAACAAGCTGACCGACCAGACCCTTGACTATCTCACCATGCAGGTCGAGGCCGGGGTCGACGCCGTGCAGCTCTTCGACACCTGGGGCGGCATCCTGCATCCGGCCGATTACGCCGCGGTGGTTCTGCCCTGCGTCAAACGCATCATGGACGGTCTGAAGGACAAGGGCGTCCCGCGCATCTACTTCCTGAAGGGAAGCGCCCCCTACCTCGACCTGGTCACGACGCTGGACGTCGAGGCCCTGGGAATGGACTGGACCATGGACATGACCAAGAGTCTGCCCCTGATGAACGGCTACGCGGTTCAGGGCAACCTGGACCCGCTGGCCCTGTTCGGTTCGGAAGACGAGATCCGCCGTCGCGCCCTGGAGATCTGCCGGGCGGGATCGGCGGCCCCCGGGCATGTCTTCAACCTGGGCCACGGCATTTTGCCTCAGGCTCCGATTTCCGCCGTCGAGACCCTGGTCGAAACCGTCCAGGGCTTCCGTAAAGGACAATAGAATGCCTCTGCACATCCCTGCCGACTTCGTCGAGAAGTACAACCAACCCGGGCCCCGCTACACCAGTTACCCGACCGTGCCGGCCTGGGATCAGGAGTTCGGCGAAAACGAGTATCGCGAGGCCCTGACTGAACTCATCGGCCGGCCGGCCGATGAATTGGCCATCTACCTTCACCTTCCCTTCTGCGCCAAGGCCTGCCACTACTGCGGCTGCAACATGCTGGTGACCCGGGACAAGGGCGCGGTCCAAACCTATCTCGACCGGGTGGAAAAGGAACTCGAAAGGGTGATTTCCATCATCGGCACCGACCGTAAGGTCGCGCAGTTCCACTGGGGCGGCGGCACGCCGAACTACCTGAACGAGGAGGAGACCGAGCGGGCGTTGAACATGTTCCGGTCGGCCTTCGACATCAAACCGGACGCCGAGATCTCCTTGGAGATCGACCCCCGCATCGCCACCCCCGAACAGGCGATGTTCCTGCATCAGTCCGGTTTCAACCGGATCAGCATGGGCGTGCAGGATTTCGACAAGGGCACCCAGAAAGCCATCGGTCGTCACCAGGGTCGCGAGAAGACCCTCAAGATCTATCAGGGCTGCCGCGACGCCGGTTTCGAGGGCGTCAACGTGGACCTGGTGTACGGTCTGCCCGGCCAGACCTTCGAATCGTTCACCGACACCCTGAAGGAGATCATCGGCCTGGAACCCGACCGCGTGGCCTGCTTCAGCTACGCCCACGTGCCCTGGGTACGGCCGAACCAGGAGAAGGTCGACACCACGATCATGCTCACCGGTTACGAAAAGTTCCGGCTCTTCCAGCTGACCGTCGATGTATTCCAGGAAGCCGACTATTCCTGGATCGGCATCGATCACTTCGCCAAGAAGGACGACGAACTTTCGGTGGCCCTCAAGAATCGGGTCCTTCACCGGAACTTCATGGGTTACGCCACCAAACCCGCGCCCCACATGCTGGCCTTCGGCATGAGCGGCATCGGCGACGTGTGCGACCGCTTCGTGCAGAACAACGCCGATTTCGACGGCTGGTCCGCCGACATCGACGCCGGCGGCCTGCCCGTGGTCAAGGGCCACAAGTTGAACGACGACGACAAGCTGCGGCGGTTGGCCATCCTGAACCTGATGTGCAATCTCGAACTGCCCTGGTCCCTGACCGAACAGGCGTACGGCGCGCCGGCCGATGAACTGCTGGGTGAGAGTCTGAAGGCCCTGCCGCCGTTGATCGAGGACGGTCTCGCCGAAATGGACGAGGGCGGCGTGCGGATCACGGACAAGGGACGCTTCTTCGTGCGCAACGTGGCCATGATCCTGGATGCGTACCTGGGCAAGGGCAAAGGCAAACCCATCTTCTCGAAAACGGTGTGAGACGGTGAGGCCGAAACGAACCATGATGACGCTCGACACATTCCCGCGAACAGCCCTCGATCCGGCCCGGACGACCGGCCTGATCCTGTGCGGGATGGGCGGTCCTGATCGTCCGGAAGCGGTGCGGCCATTCCTTCGCAACCTGTTTCGGGATCCGCTCATCTTTCCGGCTCCGCGACTGGTCGCGGGAATCGCCGGACGGCTCATCGCCTGGAAGCGCGCGCCGGAAGTCCGCCGGCGGTACGCCATGATCAGTGAGCATTCCTCCACCCCCCAGCTTCCCACCACCAGGAAGCAGGCAGCGTATCTGGCGGAAAAGATCAGTGCCACCGGCCGAAAGACCCTGCCCGGTGCGGCCATGCGTTACTGGAACCCCTTCCCCGGCCAGACCGTGGCCGAGCTGATGGGAGCCGGCGCCCGGCAGTTTCTGATCGTGCCGACCTATCCCCAGTACTCCGGGGCGACGAACGGCAGCACCATCCGGTTCGTCATGGATTCTCTGGAGAAAATCGTGCCCGACGCGCCAGTGCATGTGGTGGCGGACTGGCACCTGCTGCCGGGCTTCATCGAGGCGTTGGCCCGGCCCGTAATCGCGCAGCTGACCCGCTGGGCGGATGAAGGCGTGGCCTCCGGTGAATGCGCCATCCTGTATACGGCGCACTCGTTGCCCGAGTCGTTCATCCGCCAGGGTGATCCGTATCTCGAAAGGACACGGGCCACCGTTCGGGCCGCTCACGACCTGATGTTGAAGGTCCTGGAGGCCGCCGAAAACAGCGCCTGGCTCGCAGGCGTGACGGGGGGGACGGAACCCAGGTTGTGTTTCCAGAGCAAGATCGGCCCCATCGCGTGGATCGGCCCTCGGATCAACGAAGAAGTGCCTCGACTCGCCAAAAGCGGTATTCGCCGTTTGCTGGTGCAGCCGGTCAGCTTCACCTGCGAGCACATCGAAACGCTGCTGGAACTGGATATCGAGCTGAAGGCCCAGGCTCTCGACCTTGGCATCGGAGATTTCCAACGGGGCGCCGCCCTCAATCTCAACGAGATCTGGCTGGATTCCCTGGCCGATCATCTGATCGATGAGGCCTTTTCTACGGAGGTGGGCAGAATTGGCCCCGAAGTCTGACAATAATCACACGGTGGCGGTAATCGCCGGCGGGATCTCCGGCTTGGCGACCGCCCTGAATCTACGGGATCGGGCCCGGGCGGCCGGCCTCGAAATGCAGGTCACCGTATTCGAGAAGGGCCGCGAACCGGGGGGCAACCTGCAGACCATTCGGCAGGACGGGTGGCAGCTGGAATGGGGACCCAACGGATTCCTGGACAACGAACCGGCCACGCTGCGGCTGGTCGAACGGTTGTGTTTGCAGGACAAGCTCCAGCGCAGCAGCGACGCCACCGCCCACCGCTTTCTGCTGGTCGACGGCAGGATCCAGGAAATCCCCACTTCGCCCAAGGCCTTCCTCCACTCCGGCATGTTGTCCACCGCCGCCAAGCTCCGCATGGCCGGAGAACTGTTCGTTCCGCCCCGCAAGGATCTCGGGCGGGCCGCCGAGGATCCCGCCACCGATGAAACCATCGACCAGTTCGGCGCCCGACGTCTGGGCCAGGCCTTCGCCGACACCATGCTCGACCCCATGGTCAAGGGCGTGTTCGGGGGCGAAGCGAAACGTCTCAGCCTGGCGGCGGCGTTTCCCCGTATGGTCGAGTTGGAAAAGGATTATGGCGGGCTGTTCAAGGCCATGATAAAACTAGCCCGTCAGAGGAAAATGGATGGCAAGAGCAAGACCGACGCCGGACCTTCGGGTGTCCTTCATTCCTTCACCGGCGGTATGGCCACTCTGATCGACGCGGTGGTCGCCGACCTGGCCGCCGATCCCCTGGCCGAGGTCCGCACGAACGCCGATGTGCAGCGAATCTCACCCGCCGGGAATGGATGGTATGTCACGACCTCCGACAGGGAAGACGGACCTTTCGACGCCGTGGTCGAAGCTTCCCCCGCCCACGCCGCGGCCCGGCACCTGGGGCATCTCGATGCGGTCTTCGCCGACCACCTGGCGGCGATTCCCTTCGCGCCCATGGCCGTGATCGCCCTGGGCTTCAAGCGCGAGGCGGTGACCCACGACCTGAATGGCTTCGGCATGCTGGTGCCCAGCAGGGAGAAACGTGAGTTGCTGGGCGTTTTGTGGACCAGCAGCATCTTCGACGGCCGGGCACCCGACGACCGGATTCTCATGCGCTGCATGGCCGGCGGGTCCGGCAATCCGAGCTTCATGGAGCAGACCGACGACGAAATGACCGCCGTCCTCCTGTCGGAATTGCGGCCGCTGCTGGGGCTGAAGGGCGCGCCCGACATGGTCAAGGTGATCAAGCATGACAGGGCCATCGCCCAGTACGTCCCCGGACATCTGGCCCGGTTGAAGAAACTCGAGCGCGCGGCTGCCGCGTATCCCGGCCTGTTCTTGACCGGGAGTTCGTATCGGGGCATTTCGGTCAACGTCTGTGTCAAGGAAGCGGAAACCGTCGCCGAAAATGTTTTGAAGGGATTGGCCGAAAAGCACGGTCACGCCCGAACGGAGGCTTTGCGATGATCGTCCTGATGTCGGTGTTCAAGGTCCTGATGCCCATGATCTACCTGGTGGTCTGGGGATCCTACCTTTGGCTTTTCTATACCGATCATCCCACCGCCCGCCGCCTCTGCACCCGCCTGGCCATGACCGCCGTGGTTCTGCATGTCGTCTGCACGGTGGGCAAGGGTTTCGTTCTGGGCCGCCTGCCCATGGGCGCCCCGGCGGAATTTTTCTGCGCCCTGGCCTTGGCGATGCTGGCTACCTATCTGGTGATCGAAATCCGTATCAAGGCCAAAAACACCGGATTCCTGGTGACTGGCACCGCCTTCTTTTTCGTCGTCATCGGAAGCGCCTTCAGCGCCGCCGAACCGAAGGTCAGCCCCTACCTGGACGATCCCGGCTTCGCCGGCCATGCGGTCCTGGTCCTGTTCGCCTACACCGCCTTGAGCCTGAGCTTCCTGTTCGCCGTGTTGTATCTGATCCTGAACCGGCAACTGATGAAGCACCAGTTCGGCCTGCTTTTCCGGCGTCTGCCCTCCCTGGAAACCCTGGAGCGCATGAGCGTGGGGGCGGTAAAGATTGGCGTACCCCTGCTGTTCGCCTCGTTGTGCCTGGGTCATCTGTGGATGTACGATCTGGCCGACCGCATGGACGCCCACATGGCCGACATGCTCAGCCCCTGGGATCCGAAAATCATGATCAGCTGGGTCATCCTGCTCGGCTACACGGTGGGGTTGGCGGGGAACCGGTTCCTCGGCTGGCGCGGAAAACGCATGAACATCATGGCGGTTGCGGCCTTCATCTCCGTAATCGCCGCCATGGGCCTGATCCACCATTTCTTCCCCAGCTTCCACAACTTCCGGTCCACCGAACCCATTTCCACCCTGTCCGGATTCCCGGATTCCGCGGCGCACATCCTGGCCCAATGTAAAGGGGGGCATGGTCGATGATCGGTCCCACCACCCTTCACGTGTGGAGCATTAATCATAAGAACGCCCCCACCGCGGTGCGTGAAAAAGCGCATCTCGATCCGGAGCGGGCCACCGCCTTGATGGACGCCCTGGGAGGGCACTACGCCGACGAGAGCCATGATCCGAAAGTCAGCGAAACCGGTTGTATCTCGGTGATTCCCGTGTCCACCTGCAACCGGACCGAGATCTATCTCGAGGTGACCGAGGGTACCGATGCGGATGCGCTTCTGCGGCGGGGCCTGGCCGAAGTCGGCGCCGATACGGATCTCTTCTTTTCCGAACACGCGACCGCCCTGCAGGACCTGGAGGCGGTCAGACACCTGTTCAGCGTTTCGTCCGGCCTGGAAAGCATGATGCTGGGCGAACCCCAGATCTCCGCCCAGTTGAAGGACGCCTATCGCCTGGCCCGCGACCATCACGAACCCGGCCCCGGCCTGTTGCGCGCCTTCCAGGGCGCCTTCCGCGCGGGCAAGCGCGTGCGCACCGAAACCCGGATCTCCAACGGTGCGGTCAGCGTGGCCTTCGCCGCGGTGGAACTGGCCCGGAAGTTCTTCGACAGGCTCTGTGACCATCGGGCCGTCCTGGTCGGCGCCGGCGAAACCGGCGGGCTGGCCGCCCGGCACTTCCTGCAGCACGACATCGGGCATCTGGTGGTGGTCAACCGCAGCCTGGAAAACGCCGAAACGCTGGCCGAGACCCTGCGTGCCGAAAGGAAGGCGGGTCTCGACAAGAAAGCCGCGAAAAACAGTGGCGGCCTGCTGGCCCCCGCGCCCGATCCCGGGGAAAAGTGCGGGATAGTTTCCGTCCGCTCCTGGGATCAGTTGACCGACGCCCTGGCTGAAGCCGACGTCATCCTTTCGACGACCGGCGCCACCGAGCCCGTGATCCTGCCCGAAATGGTCGCGGCCGCCGTGCCCCGCCGCAAGGGCAAGCCCCTGTTCCTGCTGGACATCGCGGTGCCGCGCGACATCCATCCGGATGTGGCCAAGATCAACAACGTGTTCATGTTCGGTCTGGACGACCTGGACGGCATCATCCAGGGCAACCTCGCCGCCCGCGCGGGCCAGGTGCCCCATGCCCAGGGGATCATCGAAGAAGAGCTGAAAGAGTTCCAGCAGTGGCTCGACGACATCGACCTACGGCCGACCGTGGCCGAATTCAAGGCCTATCTCGAGGAATTGAAGGACAAGCAGGTGGGTTTCGTGCGCAAGAAACAGTCCGAAGAAGTGGCCGCCGCCGTGGACCGCAGCCTGCAGCAGTTCATCAAGAAGGTGCTGGGCCGGTCGGTCTCCACCCT
>CBDURF010000044.1:0-22790 GCA_965369705.1 uncultured bacterium | reverse complement strand
ACGGGGATCCGGGAAGAACCTGGGCACCCGGCCGCGGTAGGCGGCGTAGGCCGCTCCGAGATCCTTCACCAGCTTGCGTTCCTCAAGCTCCGTGCCGATCAGGGTGTAGACCAGGAAGACCGTGCGCCAGACCAGGTTGACATCGGTGTAGGGCAGGCAGAAGACCAACAGGATGAGGGTCCCGGTGTACCAGGGATGGCGGATGACGGCCAGGATCCCCGTGGACCGGAAGGGCGGTTCCCGGGTGGAGCTTTCCCTCAGGTAGTCCAGCGCCTGCGTCACCCCGAGGAAGGATCGATTGTCGTAGCTGCGGGTGCCGAGCCAGAACAGGAAGATCGCCTCGGTCACGCCCAGCCACCGGACCCAGGTCCACCAGCCGGGCCACGCGAACAGGGTGACGGTCGGCAGGGTCCTGATCCAGAGCATGAGCACACCCACCGAGACGGTGCTGAAGACCACGTAGACGAGGCGGCTGAACACGTGGTAACGAGGAAAGTGGCGCCGCAAAAGGCCGCGCCAGCGGTGGCTAACGAACCAGCTGTGGAAAATGCACCAGACGACGGTCCAGACGCCGACGAGGATCAGGTCAGGTAATCGGTCAGGCAATTGGTCCTGCAAGGGGATTGTCTCCGTTGGCCTTTGATAGTATGTTCAGATCATTGCGATGACACGGCAATGAGGGGGCATGCTCCGTTGTTTTCTTCACGAATCCTGTTGATTGCGTTCTGCGTCCATCTAAGCACCTCGTCCTTTGCAATGCAATCCCCGGAGCAATTGCCCGAGCATTGGCTGGAGGTCGGGACCGTCCGGGAATGGATGGAGTTGGACGCCGTATTCTACCGATCCCCTGAACGCAGGTCCTGGAATACGGAAGGCAAGGTGATTGCCGACCAGCAGTCGCTCTACCGACGGACCTTCCGTTATAGCGCGGCGCTTCCGGCGGTGGATATCGCATCCTGGCTGGAGTTGTCCCCGGAAGACCAGGCACGGCGCATCGATCTGGCCGCCGACAAGCTGAAGATCGTCATCCGCTTCCTGAGCCGCATGCGAGGCTGGGCCAGGGACTTCCAGTCGTCCGGAATCTCGGGCTGGGGGCGAAAGAACTCGGTGGATGTTCTCCCGCAGTGCATGGAGAGCCTCAACACCGCCGTGCAGCTTGATCCATCCAATCCCTTCACATGGCATCTTCTGGGTTACTTCTCGACCTGCGTGGGCGACGTGAAACGCGCGCGGGGGGCTTTCGGCGGCGCGGAAGAAGCTCTGGCGGTGCTGCCGAATGATGCCTTGCCGGAGGTCCGACGCAGGCTGGCCCTGGACCAGGCCTGGTTGAACCGGGATCGGGGAGTCTTCGATCTCGCTCGGGCTCACCTGCGGGCGGCGGAGGACCTCGGGGGGAAAGATCTGGAATCCACTCTTTTGAAGGGGCTGATCGCCGCCCAGGGCGGCAGCGAGGTTGAAGCCCGACGCCTGGCCGGGGAACTCCGTACCGTCAGGATACCGAGGCACAACAGCTATTCCCGCCGGAACCCCGAACACTGGACCAAGAAAGCCTCGGACTTCGCCAAATCCTGGATCATGGGCCTGGTCTGGATTGAGGTCGGCAACCTGGAGATGGGCCAACTCTCCTTCAAGCAGTTTTCCTTCCATGACAGGTATCCTTTCGCCCACCGTTTCTGGAACGACGCCGGAGGCATCTACATGCGGACCGGGCGCCAGAACACCGCGCCGGCCGCCTGGTATCTGGCCCATCAATGGGTGCCCTACCAGCCGTTTTTCGTGCACCGGCGGTATGGTTGGGAGAACCGGGCCCTGACGGGAATCGACGGTGTGACCCTCGACTATGCCGGCTTCAACCAGTTCTATCTGGTCGGCGACCGGCTTTCCTTCGCCTGCAGGTACACGACCGCCATGGAGACCACGGGCAACGACGAGGAGCGCATGCTGCTCGGCATCACCGCCGTCGAGCAACTGGAGATCTGCCGGCGGACGGGCTTCCTGCCGGGGCACGCGCTGCTTGCGGAAGCCTTGGTCCATTATTTCCTTGGAGATCTCGATACGGCCCGGCCCACCTTGGAGGAGGGCAAGAAGTGGTTGCGGGAAAGGGGCTACAAGTTGCCCAGCGCCACTTCGAACACTGAAGTCGTGGTCATCCGGAGCACCGTGATGGCACCCGGCGCCTTCCGGGACCCGAAATCCGGGCGCCCCGGGGTCATACTGGGCCGGGAGGATCTGGAATCGGCCTGGAGGAAGGCCCCCACCGACGAAAATCGCCGGGCCCTGGGCGTTTTCCTGATCCGCAACGGGGATCCGGAGCGGGGGCGCGGTTTGATTCTGAATGGAGATGCGAGCACCTCCGAGGCCGCTGCGGCGGGACGGATCACCAACGAGGATCTTTGTCTGGTCCTGGAGGCGGACCGGGCTCTGGGTGACCTGGGAACGGCTCAATCCTATATCCGCGAGCTGACCCGGGGTAACGACCAACTGCCTGGTGATACCCAGGTCTGGGCCCTGGTGGCATTCATCAGTATCGATCACGGTGATCTGGCGGGCGGGCGGCTGGCCCTCGAAAAGGCCTCGGCCCTGGATCCTGACAATTACGGTTTGAAGCAACAATTGGCGAGGCTTAGACATAATGAAGGGATGGAATGATGAATTCAGGGACAGCAGGAAATTTCCGCACTGGCGGATGGATCTGGATCGGCCTGATCACCTTGCTGACGCTGGGGTCCACCGTGGCGTTGGCCTGGGAGCAGCCGGCCGAATGGCCGGAAATCGGCATGGTCAGCAAGTGGCGGGAATACGACACGCAGTTCTACCGGATCCACGAGGACGCACCCTTCACGGACGAATCACAGTTCAAGCTGAACCAGGCCAAGCAATACGCCAAAACCCGGGAATACAACGGGAAAATGGATGGTATCGACCTGGTAACCTTTCTGGCGAAGGACGCTGATGAACAAGCCAAGCGCCGCAAGCAGGCGGCCAGGGAACTGAAGTTCGTGGCGGATTTCCACCGGCGCATGCAGACCCTGGTCCAGCGGATCAAACAACCTGGGCAGGGCTCGGGTTGGGGAATCCAGGTCAGCGATATGACCGTTATCGGGGACTGCCTCGGCAAACTCAGGACCGCTGTCCTGTTGGATCCTTCCAACCCTTACGCTTGGCATGTCCTGGGCTATTTTTCCGACTTTCTCGGTGATCAGAATCGCGCCGCCGCCGCCTTTGCGAGCGCCGTCGCCGCCCTGAACCAGATCCCCACCGACCAGCTGACCCAGCTTCGCGCGGAAGTCGCCCTGGACCAGGCCTGGCTGCAGCGTGACCAGGGCAATTTCGAAGAGGCCATGAACAACCTGAAGGCCGCGGTGGAGTACGGCGCCAAGGGCACCGGACCCAGGTTGCTGCAGGGACTCATCGCCGCCCAGACCGGGGAAACACAGAAAGCGGTGGAGATCGCCACCGCCCTGCGGTCCGCTGAAGTCCGGGTTTTTCCGCCGAACCTCAGGTCCACGAGTTTTTCGCCCGAGGTGAGCGACGTCTCCACTTGGCGAGGCAGGCCTTCCAACTATCTGCAGAGCTGGATCCTGGCCCTGACCTGGCTCTACGAAGGCAACAGCAACATGGCCGCGGCGGCTTTCGGCAAGTTCGCCCTCAATGATCAGTATCCCTACGCAGAACGCTTCTGGAACGACGCCGGGCGGATCTACGAGATCACCGGCCGCCGGTCCTCGGCCCACAAGGCCTGGAGCATGGCCCGTATCAACACTCCCTACATCGTGTACTTCGTCTACAAACCCTACGCCGTGGAATTGGGCAAGCTCACCGGTCGCCCCGGCGCGGTGCCCTTCTTCCTGGGCTTCGACCTTTTCTACACTACGGGCAACCGGCTGGCGTACGGCGCCGCCCTGGTCGAGATGGTGGCTGCCGCCGAGGACGAATTCGAGAAACAGGAGCTGGCCGCCCGCGCCCTGGATGAGCTGGAACTTTGCAAACGCACCGGCATCTACCCGGGCCAGGTCCAGGTTCTCATGGGGCAGGTCTATTACTTGATGGGTGATCTCGGCTCCGCCCTGCTGGAGGTGGAAGGCGCCCTGCAGGTCATGGAGGATCAGGGGGACACGGCGGGATCCACGGCGGTGCTCCATGGTCTGGCCAAGTCGGACAACCAACTGGCCAAGGCCGACCTCGCCAACTTCTACAGCCAGAGCGGCACATTATCTGGCCGGTGGATGAAGGCGGAGGATCGCGAGGCCCAGCTCGCCGGATTGCGGAAAGCGTATGCGGATGATCCCACCGCCGGAAACCGTCAGGGTCTGGCCCGCTTCCTCATCCGGAACGACCAGATCGTCGAGGGGCGCGATCTCGCCATGGGTGATCTGAAGGGTGAGGAGTTGACTGGGGATAACATCACGCAACTGGCCGGAGATGATCTGGCGCTCGTGCTGGAGGCGGACCGCACCGAGGGAGAGGACGAGCTGGCCCTCGCCCTGGTCCGGGCGCTTGAGGGCGGGGCGACCGATCCCTGGAACCACGCGGGTCTGTGGGTCCTGGTGGGCTTTATCTGCCTGGACGGCGGGGACATCGCTGACGGCAAGGTTGCGCTTGAAAGGGCCCAGGAACTGGACCCGGGCAACCAGGGCCTGAAAATCCAGCTGGCCTTCATGCAAAGTCAAACCGGGGATTGACCCGTCAGGCCAGGCTGTTTCGCACCTGGTTTTCCACGCCGCCGGCGATGACCACTTCCTGTACCGGTTTACCCAGAGGGGTGAACCGGTACTCTTTATCCCGCCACGTGATCACCGAACGCGCGAAATCCATCTCCAGCGGATCCTCGCCGATGATGGTCTTCTGGTCCGCCTGACTCTTGAAGTGGGCTTTCATGGCGTCGGACAGTTCGGGGCACTCCACGCAGATGAATCCGTTGTTGATGGCGTTGCGCAGATAGGTCTGCGAGTAGCTGCCGGCGACAACCAGCTTGATGCCCGCTGCCTGCAGGGCGGTGGCGGCCTGTTCGCGACTGCTGCCGGTGCCGAAGTTGTAGCCGCTGACCAGGACGTCGCCCTCGGCCACCTGCCCGGCAAACGCGGGGTCGTAGTTTTCCATCACCACTTCGGCCATCTTCTGTGGGGTGACGTCTTCGCGGTAGGTCCAGTCCTTGCTGTAGATGCCGTCGGTGTTGAGGTTGTCCGTGGGCAGAAAAACCACGCGGCCGGTCAGGCCGGCGGGGAAGCCGTCGAGGATTTCCACCTCGGCGGGTTCGCCCTTGGCGGCAGTGAACTCCCGGAACGAGCGTTCGGGCACGCCGGTGGAAAGGTCCATTCCCACCGGGCCGGTGATGTACCCGGCCAGGGCGCTGGCGGTGACCACGGCCGGGCTGGCCAGGTAGGCCTCGGCGTCGCGGCTGCCCATGCGCCCGCGGAAGTTGCGGTTGGTGGCCGAGATGCCGACTTCGCCTTCTTCCAGCAATCCGGCGCCCAGTCCGATGCAGGGTCCACAGCCTGGGGGCAGCGGTTTGGCGCCGGCGTCCAGCAGTTTTTGCCAGGCGCCGCTGGCTTTGGCCTGTTCCTCGATGGGCCGGCTGGCCGCGGCGATGTAGAACTCCACGCCCTCGGCGACCTTGCCGCCTTCGGCCACGGCGGCCGCCTGCTCGATATCGCCCAGCCGGGCGTTGGTGCAGGACACGAGATAGGCCTTCTGGATAGCCATCTTCCTGTTGTCCATCTCGGCCAGCGAGGTCATCACCTGCAGGGAATGCGGGCCGCTGATGTGGGGGGTGACCTGGCCCAACTCCAGATCGATTTCCGCGGCATACATCGCGTCGGGATCGGAGACGGGTGGCTGGGTGCGCCAGGATTCGATGTCCTCGGAGGTGATGCGGTCGGTGACGCCGTTTTCCGCGAGCCAGGCCCGGCGCTCTTCCATGAAGGCGATCGTCACTTCGTCCACCGGGAACCAGCCGGCCAGGGCGCCCCACTCGGTGGTCATGTTGGCGATGGTCAGCCGCTCTTCCATCGACAGGCCGGCCACGCCCTGACCGCCGAATTCGATCACCGCGTTGAGCACCTCGCCCTGGTTGTAAAGGCCGCACAGGGTGATGATGAGGTCCTTGCCGGTCACGCCGGGCTGCAGTCGGCCGGTCAGGTTCACCTTGATCGTGCGCGGAATCTGCCACCACACCGTACCGATGGCCCACAGGGCGGCCGCGTCGGTGCGCACCACCGGGGTGCCCAGCGCTCCCACGCCGCCGTAGGTGTTGCTGTGGCTGTCGCTGGCCACGCACAAGCCGCCGGGTTTCACATAACCTTCCTCGATCATGATCTGGTGCCCGATGCCGCGCCCGGCCGGATAGGCCGTGACGCCGTTGGCGGCCGCGAATTCGGCGATGGCCCGGTACTTGGCCTGGTTGTCCTCGCCGAGGTCCTGGATGTTGTGGTCGAGGGTGAAAATCGGCTGCCGGGGGTTCTTGATTCCCGGTACGCCCAGACCCTTGAACTTGCCCATGACCGCCGATGTGTTGTCATGGGTCATGACGTGGTCGGGCACCAGGGTGACGTAATCTCCGGCGCGGACTTCTTGGCCTGCGTCGAGGCCGACGGCGTGAGCCTGAACGATTTTTTCGATGACGGTCTGGGCCATGGCGGGATCCCCCTGGTCGAGATGGTGACAAGCCGACGATCAAGGGCGAAAGTTAAAACAATCGGTTCCGGGGGACAAACACTCAGGCCGGATATCTGCAGGAATTTTATCCCGGTCATGGCCGCCGGTCAACGGGCGGTGTCGTTGGCCACCGGCCCGGGGTAGGGGTCCTTGATGTAATCCTCAAGGGTCCGGATGTGGACCTCCTGGTCCTGGCTGATCTGCTTGACGACGTCGCCGATCGAGACGATGCCCAGCAGTTCCCCCTCGAGCAGGACCGGCACGTGACGGATCCGCTCGATGGTCATGATGTTCATCACCTCGTTCAACGCCGTGTCGGGGGTCACGTAGATGATCTTGCGCGTCATCAACTCCCCGACGGGCGTGTCACGGGCGCTCCGGCCCTGCTCGGTGATGAAACGCAGATAATCGCGTTCGGTCATGATGCCCTTGATGGTTCCGCCCTTGATGATCAGGAGGGCCCCGATGTTCATTTTGACCATCCTGGTCACGGCGGTGAACACGGTTTCGTCCGGTCCGATGGAGTGGACGGTCCCTTGGTCTTTACATTCAAGTAATTCCTTGATGGTCTTCATCCTGGCCTCCTGTCGGCGGGAGTTGGGCGGATTCCGATTATTATTCCTGATATCCTAGGTTCATTCTGGGATTTCCGCCACCGTGCCGTGCAACGCCTTGCCCCCGCTACCGCAAAGGGATAAGATTCCCGGGTCGCCCATCAACCGGCCGCCAGGAGAGGGAAGGAACCATGTACGAAGATTTCGAGGACCTCAGGGACAATTGCCCCGCCCGGATCAAGGCCGCGATCGCCATCGATTTTCTGCACGACGACCAGAACCAGCTGGACGCCCTGTGGCCGGTGACCGGCGATGGGGAATTCCGCCTGGCCCTCAACCAGGCCGTAACCGACTTCTGGGAGAACGCCGTCCGCGGCAAGGGCGCAGGTTCGGTGCCGGTCGACGGCTTCGCCATCGAGATCCTGCTCGACAGCTACAGCGATCCGGATATGGGTTCGAGTCTCTACCTCGAGTTGCATGCCTACTGCGGCACCGAAGGGATTGGCGAACTGTGCTGGAAGGTATTCGACGACGAGGATCGCGCGGTGGAGTTTGAAACAACCTTCGCGGCCCGCGTGCCGGAAATCCTGGCCAAGTGGGTGCCCGATTCGGGCGTGCGGTGCGAAGTTGAGCTCACCGAGGTGGAGGAGATGTAGGGTAGGGGACCGGGGTCGGTTGCAGCGCCTCAACCATCAGGATATCCGACTTTCGAGGACCCCCCGAGGGGTCATTTATCAAGGCTCCCGACCGAAACCGGGAGCCTTGTCGTTTGTTCAGCCTTTCCTCGCACCGGCTCTAACCGGCGCGATCGGTGATCACCGCAGCAGCAGCATCTTCATGGCTTCAGCTCCGTCTGGCAGGACCAGACGGTAGAAGTAGACACCCGAAGGCATGTCGAGACCGCGGTTGTCGCGTCCGTTCCATTCGGTCGTTTGTGGTCCGTGGGATACGAAACCGTCCACCAGCGTCCGCACCAGGCGGCCGCGGGCGTCGAACACCTCGAGGCGCACGTCACCGCCGCCTTCAGGTATCACGTAGTGGATGACCGTCGAGGGGTTGAAGGGGTTGGGGTTGTTGCCCAGCAGGCCCGTCTTCAGCGGCACATCGTCGGGCACCGGCGTGACGGAGTCCTCGAACAACGCGAAGGCCAGGTCGATGGAAATGCCCTCCATTTGATGACCGACGGGATAGACCAACTCACCCCAGGGTCCCGGCCACGGTTCTTCGCCATAGGCCCAGACGGCGTCATCGTTCCAGTGGTCGACACTGGTCTTCCAGCCGAACTCCGCAATGTCGTCCAGGGGTATGGCCTGGACATCGAGCCAGTAGACCACCGGTTCGATTTCGTTCCCTTCCTGGATGAAGGCCATGTGCGGATCGACGTGGAACTTGTACAGCCAGCAGGTCCAGTCCGCGGGGAAGAAGTAGTCGCCCGGCGGATACATGAAGCCTTCCTCGATCTGCTCGGCGAACAGTTCCACCCGGAATTCATCGGGATGGAAGTCCCGTATCCACAAAACCTCGCCGGGCATGCTGTATCCAGTGGGGCTCTGGTCCGCCGGGATGTCCGCGTGGAAGCTCAAGGTGAACTTCACCTGGTTGGGCTCGCCGAACGGGAGGACATCCTGGAACCACGAACCCCAGACGTGGATGTCCGTCACCGGGCCGGTCGTGGTGCACTCGAAGTCGTCGGCCAGGAGGAACCCATTCGGGAGATAGGATTTCTTGTAGGCTGCAACATCGATTCCCAGAGGGCTGAGGTCCGGATGCTGGATCCACTTGAAGGTGTAGCGGTCCTCCAGGAAGATCTCGTGATCCTCGATCTCGCCGTCGGGGATGGTTCCGTCAGGATACGGACCGTCGTAGGACAGCCCACCATTGGTGCTGGCCCGGAAGCGGGCGGTGGTGTACGAGTTTTCGGCGATCGCCCCGGGCACGTTGAACGTCATGTTGGTGACGCCGGCGTTGAGCGGCAGGGAGACGAAGATCTGCTCGCCCGGGTCGGCGAAGCTGCCGTTGGCGTTGAAGTCGATCCAGGCGTCGATATGGCCCGGCTGCGTAGCGACAATGTCCACGGTGGCCGGCAGGTTGGGTTTGATGGGCGACGTGAAGGTCACGCCGTCCTCGTCGTCCACGCCGGCCAGGTCATCACCCATCGCGTTGGCCGTCGGCTGGCCGTCGATTTCGGCGTCGATCAAAGCGCCGAGGTAGAACGGGCTCAACCGATGATGCGGACCGTTGTTGACCGCCAGGGTCGGGTACGACGGATCGCTGGCGTCACCCCAATCAAACTCCAGCGGCTCGGGTTCGCTGATCAAGCCAAAGGCCAGGTCGATGGATTCATCAAACATGGGATGGCCATCAGGGTAGCGCAGCTCCCACCAGGGCCCGGGGTAGGGTTCCGCGCCAATGCCCCAGACCGCGTCGTCGTTCCAGTGTTCCAGCGTCGTCTTCCAGCCGAAGAGCGGGCCTTGATGCAGGGGCGTGGCTTCGAGATCCAGCCAGTACACCACCGGATTGACGGGGGTCCCTTCCTGCACGAAGGCAAGGGCGGGATCGATGAAGAAGCTGTACTTCCAGCAGATGGAATCCGCCGGTGGCGGGATGTAGTGTTGCGGAGGATCGAGCCAGCCTTCTTCGATGTTTTCGGCGTAAATCTGCACATCGAACGAACCCGGCAGGAATTTCATGGTCCACAGAAGCTCGCCGGGAATGCTGTACCCGTCGGGATTCTGTTCGGCGGGAATGTCCGCGTGGATACTCAAGTTGAATTCGACCTCATTGGGGGGGAACCCCGGGAGCCAGTCGTACAGCCAGGAACCGAAGACGTGGATCTCGATGAGCCGCCCGCGTTCGGTGCAGAGGAAATCGTCGGCCAGGATGTAGTCCTCCGGGAGGTTGGACGCGTTCACATCGATCCCGGTCAACTCCAGATCCGGAGCCTGGAACCACTTGTAGCCGACCTCTTCCTCGATGTCGAATTCATGATCCTCGATCTCGCCGTCAGGGATCGTACCGTCCGCATACAAGCCGTCGAAGGACAGCCCGCCGCCCGAACTCAGGCGGAAACGACCGACCGTCGTGCGACCCCCCGGAGAGCCGGCGGGAACACCGATGGTCAGGATGTTCAACCCTGAATTCAGGGTATGGGAGGCGAAAATCTGCTCACCTGGTCCGGTGAAAGTGCCGTCGCAGTCGAAATCGATCCAGGCGTCCAGCAGACCGGTTTGCGAGGCGGTCACGCCAAGCGTGGCGGTCTGGCCCGGGATCATGGGCGAAATCAGCGATACCCCGTCTTCGTCGTCCAGGTTGTTTGAATCATCACCCAGGGCCTGGGGATGGGGTTGGCCGTTGGGCTCGGCGTCGATCAACGCGCCCAGGAACAGGGGCGTGATGGCGTGCCGCGGGCCGTTGCTGGCCAACAGGGTGGGGTAGGTGGGGTCGGGCGCGTCCCCGAAGTCGAGTTCCTCGGCAAACGGGTGGCCGTTCAACACGAAAGCCAGGTCGATGGAATGGCCCGCGAATTCATGGCTGGGCGGGTAGATCAACTCTTCCCAGGGGCCTGGGAATGGTTCAATGCCCCTGCCCCAGACCGCATCGTCGTTCCAGTGGTCCAACGAGGTCTTCCAGCCGAACAGGCTCACACCGTCCGCGGGCATGGCCTTCACGTCCAGCCAGTAGACCACCGGGGCGGTGGTGGTGCCTTCCTGGATGAAGGCCTCTTCCTCGGGAATGATGAAGTTGTACTGCCAGCAGGTAAAATCGGCCGGGAAATGGTAGTCCTCGGGCGGATTCATCCAGCCTTCAAAGATCATTTCCATGTAGGGGCGGACCACGAAATCGTGGGCTTGGAATTCCCGCCACCAGAGAACCTCGCCGGGCATGCTGAAGCCCGTGGGACTCTGTTCGGCAGGGATGTCCGCGTGGATGCTCAGGGTGAACATGACCTGCCCGGGATCACCCATCGGCATGGAGTCGTCCAGCCAGGATCCGAACAGGTGGATCTCCGTCAGCATGCCGGTTTCCGTGCATTCGAAGTCGTCGGCCAGGATGTAGTCATCAGGAAAGGGCGAAGCGTTGATGTCGATGCCTGTAAGGTCCAGGTCGGGCAACTGGATCCATTTGGCCGGCATGCCCGGATCCCAATCGCCCAATACCGAAGAAACCGGCAGCAGGAGCATGCCGGCCATCAACAAAAATAACATTTTTCGCATGGGGAAAACCTCCGATGATCGTGGTTGGACGAGTTCCGAATCCGGATCCGACGGGATCCAAATACAGAGCTTAGGGACTGGCAAACCTTCTGTTTCCAGAGGCCAACAGCTCGTTCCGGCGGGAACGCGCTGGCATTCCACGATCACGGTGGGGATGACGATTCCGAGATGGATTTTCGGTAGGTTTCAATCAGGAGCCGGTCGCAATCCCCACGGTCATGCTAGTGGAAAACCAGGGAGGCGGCAACAAGCTGGACTCGGCCAAACAGGAGTGGAACGGTCTTTATAACCCCTTGCCCTCCAATAGGATATATCGAAACACTTGTCCCTGTGTCACTTCCGCCAGCCCTGGAGGATCTGTTTACCCATCAGGGCAGGATCGGAAGTCGGGGCCTGGCAGACGCCGAATTCGCAGACGTACGCCGTCGGAGCACCGTTCAGGGCCGTTTTGCCCTCCAGCGCGGGGGCGATCGCCAGCAGGTCCTTGTCCGCGCCGTCGGCCGGGATAAGGCTCATCACGGCGCTGGCGGGCAGGCGCTCCAGGACGGTGCGGGTCAGGACGCCGGTGGCCGGGTCGGCGGGATCCCCGGCGATCACGACGTCGTGGTAGGGTCCGATGAGCCGGGCGGCGGCATCGAACCACCAGGCCATTTCCAGCCCGGCACGTTCCAGCAGGCCGGACCAGCGGGCCAGATCGTCCTGCACCTCGGTCAAGTATCCAGGTTCGCCGGTGAGCGCGCTCAGCTTGATCATGGCGGTGAACATGACGGCCATGCCCGAGGGAATGACGCTGTCGAAATAATCGACGCGACGTCCGAGGGGAGATTCCACCCGGGAGTTGGCCATGTAGAAACCGCCTTCTTCGCGCCGGAATTCGGCGCGGGCGAAGTCGATCAATTCCTTGGCCGCCCGCAAGTACTTCACATCACCCGAGACCTGGTAGATCTCCAGCAAACCGTCGGCGAAGAAGGCGTAGTCGTCGAGGATGCCTTCACCCCGGGTGCGTCCCGAACTGGAAGAACGCCACAGCGAGCCGTCCTTCTTGCGGTGGAGGGTCAAAAGAAAATCCGCGGTCTTCCGGGCGCCGTCCAGGTACTTGGATTCGCCCGTGACCGCGTAACCCTGGGCCAGCGAAGCGATCGTCAGGCCGTTCCACGAGGTGACGATCTTGCGATCCAGGCCCGGCGGCGTGCGTTCGGACCTGACTCTGCGCAGGGTGTCCCGGTGGCGCGGGAAAAGCGCTTCGAGTTCTTCGACCGACCGGTTGCGCCTGGCGGCGATCTCGTTCAGATCCGCGCGCCAGGTCAGCACGCTGCTGCCGGACTGTTCGAAGTTGCCTTTTTTGGTGACGCCCAGCACGTCGGCCAGAGCCGGACCGTCGCTTTCTCCCACCGCGGCGGTGATGTCGTCCCGCGACCAGACGTAGTAGGTGCCTTCTTCGCCGCCGCTGTCGGCGTCGTAGCTGCCGAAGAAACCGCCTTCATCGCCCTGCATTTCGCGCAGCAGGAAATCGAGGACATCCAGGCCGGTGGCGGTGAAATCGGGGCGGTCGAACACCACGCCGGCTTCCAGAAAGAGGCCCGCGAGCTGACCGTTGTCGTAGAGCATCTTTTCGAAGTGGGGCACCGTCCAGCGTACATCCACGGTGTAGCGGTGGAATCCGCCGCCGACCTGGTCGTAGATGCCGCCGCCCTGCATGGCCTCCAGGGTGGCGGTGATCATGCCGGCCAGGTCTTCGTCGCCCCGGCGGCGATACTCGTGCAGCAGGAAGCGCCATTTGACGGGCGTGGGAAATTTCTGGGACTGGTTGAACCCCGCGTTGACCGGGTCGTATGTTTCCTTGCCCTTGGCCACCGCGGCGGCGAGTCCGTCGTCGTCCAGGGGTTGGCCCGCCGTGGCCTTGGCCGCGGTGGCGCCGGCGATCCTCTCGGCGATCTGCCCGGCCTGGTTATCCAGGTCGTCCCGTTTTTCGCTGTACACCGTCACGATCTGGCGCACCAGCTGCATGAACTGATCCTTGGGAAAATAGGTCCCCCCGTGGAAGGGCTCCAGGTCCGGCGTGAGGAACACGGACATGGGCCAGCCGCCACGGCCGGTGATCATCTGCACGGCCTCCATGTAGACGCTGTCCAGATCGGGCCGCTCCTCGCGGTCGACCTTGATGCAGACGAAGTGCTCGTTCATGAATTCGGCCACGTCGACATGTTCGAAGACCTCGTGCTCCATCACGTGACACCAGTGGCAGGATGAATACCCGATGGACAGGAAGATGGGCTTGTCCTCGGCGCGCGCCTTGGCCAGGGCCTCCTTGCCCCAGGGATACCAGTCCAGGGGATTGTGGGCGTGCTGCTGAAGGTAGACCGAGGGTTCGTCGACCAGGTGATTGCCGTCGCGCATGATTTCCTGCGGGGTACGGGGGCCGGTCGCCGCGCTGCCTGTGCTGTTCGAATCGTTCATGGGGCATCCAGTCAGGATGAGGGTCACAAGGCCCAGGGTGATCAGACGGATAGAGATGGCCATTTTGGGATCCTTCGCTTGACCTGGAAGCAGGACCGGGAGTGTCCGGTTTGTGGTGCATGATCAAATATGGTAAGATAATTCCCAAACATCGCTATTAGATCCGGATAATCCAAAACCGTGGAAGCAACACCGGAGGGCCTGTCATGTCACGCATTCACCTGATGATCGGTTTCCTGATCCTTCTGCTGGCGGCCGTGGGCTGCAGCGAGGATCCCGTCACGCCGCCTGCCGGGGATGCGGCCTCGGTCCGGGTGGACCTGGATCCCGAGGGGGCGGATTTCACAATCAAGCTGGAGGCGGTCAGCACTCCGGACAGCCTGGTCCGGGGTCCGTTCTTCCTGCGCGGTTACGATCTGCATTACGACGACCAGGTTGGCGCCCTGGTGGTGGATCTGACCATCACCAACAACAGTCCGGCCACATTTCTCGACCCGGTCTCCATCACCTTCTTCCGGATCATTCCGGAAGGTACGGTAATTCTCAATTCAACGAGCGGCAGCCCCACCTTCGAGTTCCAGTTCGCCAACGACGACTTGTGGTGGACACCGGGGGAAGAGAGTCTGCCCTTGACGGTGATGTTCGGGGTCGATCCCGGGGTCAGCGTGGCCTTCAACGCGCAGATCCGCGTGGGTGGTGTCCAGGATGAAGGCCGGATCAGCGGCCGGGTCTGGCACGACATGAATCGAAACGGGTTCATGGATCCCGACGAACCGGGCCTGCCGGGCGTACCCATCGCCCTGGATGACGGCGGCCCGCAGGAAATCCTGCACATGGCCTTTACCGACCGCCTGGGACACTACGAGTTCCGCAACCTTGAGGCGGGAACCTACGAGGTTCGGGTCCACATGCCGCCGCTGGATATGTTCAGCACCACTCCGTCCGCCACCCACGTGCTCTTGGCTCGGTCCGACGGCGGAGTCGGCAGCATCGCGGACGTCGATTTCGGCTTTGCCTGGATGGATGGGCCGCTGAATGGGCCCAAACTCGTTGTTGGTGGGAACATTATGGATCGGGTGGTCGCCTTCCGCGGGGAAACCGTGGTCGATCTGGGGGTCCCACCCGGCATTCCGCTGCATTTCCAGTGGGAGGGTTTTGCAGATCCAGGCCTGGAGATCCAGGCCTACCGCTGGGGCTGGGACGTGATCGATCCCGATGATCCCCAGGATATCGGCTGGCACCAGGGCATGCCCGGGCTCGGTCCCGAGTACATGTCGACATCCTGGGAGTGGCCCATGAATCCCAGCGGGGTGCACCGGTTGGTGATTCACTGCTGGGACAACGAGGAGCATCTGACCCGGGTGATGATCAACCTATGGCTCGATGGGCCGGATTCGCTGGGGGCTTATTAATCCGACAAGAAATGATCTTATCCTTCCGGGGGGATTCCCCTCGAGCAGGGTAAGATCATTTGGCTGAAAAACGGCGACCCCTTGGTGCAGGAAGGCGCCGTTCCCAAGATACAGACTTCCTAGAGACCATCTCTAACGATTCCGTCCAGCGATGAAACCATGTCCTTGATGTGATGCAGGATCTGCGTCTGTTCCTTGAACTGATTTTTGGTGGAGCTGGGATCCATGCGCACCATTTCCGCCGTCGCCAGTGTCTGGTGGGTTTGGGCCGGGCACCGTGTGGCAAGGAATTTGGATTTTTGAGGAATTATCTTCCTCATGGGGCAATTTGAGTTTTGGCGGAGCCTTAAATTTCAAAAACAGGACCCCCGGGGTAGGTAGCCCGGCACGATGCCTGGCTCAAACGAACCAGACACAATTTCAGAGCCACAACTTAACGCATTTGCAAATCAGCCCTCAAGCAGATAGATTTTGTCCGGTTTAGGGATATAATCTGCGAAAGGCTGGATCCGACGATGGTGACCCTCACTGAAAACGCCGCCAAAGAGATCAAGCGTCAGCTGACGGACGATGCCGGCGACGCCGTCCGCGTGCGCATCGGTGTCGAGGCCGGAGGTTGTTCGGGCGCAAAATATATGATCACGCCAGGTGCCGACCGGCAGCCGGGGGACCGGGAAACGACCCAGTTCGGATTGACGGTTCTCTGTGATCCCATTTCCCTGACGGCCATCGAGGGTTTGCGGGTGGATTTCGTGGAAGCCTTCGTGGGCGGGGGCTTCCGGTACGACAATCCCAGGGCGGCAAGGTCTTGTGGTTGCGGCGTTTCCTTCAAGGCAGCGCCGGAAGCGGGAAATAACGCCTAAAAGGTCCTGTTTTTCGTTGTAAAGTTCCCGTCCGGGCCCTAGAATCGGCCACCGAAACTCACGGACACCAACAAAGTCATGTCCGGCGGCCAAGGCCGCTTGGTGCGGTGGATCATCTTTCCTTGCGGATGAAGGGGGAGAGTCGCTTGACTGCAGGCAATACTCCAGGAAACATTCCGGATAGCAACTCGTCCAGAAACGATTCCGGCACAACAACCGACAAATTCGTATTCCCGAAATGGTCCAACTATCTGCGTGAGGCTTCGGCCGTCATCGCGGTCGGCGGCCTGGTCTACGCCACGGTGCTCATCACGGCGGTGTTTTCCCCGGAAATGTCGGCCATCGGTTACGCCCCCGAGCAGCCTGTCGCTTATAGTCACGCTCTACACGCGGGCGATCTGGGGATCGACTGCCGCTACTGCCACACCAGCGTCGAAACCACCGCCAAGGCCAACATCCCGCCCACGGCCACCTGCATGAACTGCCACCAGACCATCAAGACCGAGAGCGAAAAGCTGGCCCTGGTGCGCAAGAGCGCCGAGACTGATGAACCGATCAAGTGGGTGCGGGTGCACGATCTTCCCGATTACGCCTATTTCAACCACGCGGGACACGTCCAGTCCGGCGTGGGGTGCGTAAGCTGCCACGGCCGGGTCGACCGGATGGAAGTCGTCGAGCAGGTCAAGCCCCTGACGATGGGTTGGTGCCTGGAGTGCCACCGTGACCCGGACGAAAATATCAGGCCCAAGGAATTCGTGACGGATATGGACTGGGTCGCCGAGGGCGATCCCGCCGTGGTCGGGGCCGAGTTGCGGCAACGGCACAACATCTCTCCGTCCACCAACTGCACGACCTGTCATCGGTAGGAAAGGTTTCGAATGATCCGGAAGTCCGACCTGAGTTCTGATCCCGGCCAAGGGATGAACTATTGGCGCAGTCTTCAAGAGCTGGCCGACACCGATGATTACCGCCACATGGTGGAGAACGAGTTTCCCGGCGGCATCGACGCGCCCCCGGAGGGCATGACGCGCCGGCGCTTTTTGCAGGTCATGTCCGCTTCGGTCGCCATGGCCACGTTGGCCGGCTGCCGCTGGCCCGAGGAAAAAATCGTTCCGTTCGTCAACCGGCCCGAAGGCGTCACTCCGGGCACGCCCATGCAGTTCGCCACCACCATGGAACTGGGTCCTGTGGCCAACAGCGTGCTGGCGACCAGTTACGACGGGCGTCCCATCAAGATCGACGGCAACCCCGATTTTCCCTTGAGCCAGGGCGCCACCACGGCCTTCGCCCAGGCCAGCGTGCTGGATATCTATGATCCCGATCGCAGCCAAAAAGTGTTGTATCGCAAGGGATCAGCAACCTCACGGACCGACTGGGCCAACTTCGACACCTTTGCCGCCAAACACTTCGCCGGCGGACTGAACGGCGTGGCGATCCTGAGCGGCGCGTCGACTTCGCCCTCGCGCAATATGCTGATGGTCCAGGCCGCGCAGAAGGGCGCGGGCATTTATCTGTGGGAGCCGGTTTGCCGGGTCGATGAAATGCGCGGCGCCGCCAAGGCCTTCGGCCAGGCCGCCATGACGCAGCTCGATTTTTCCAAAGCGAACGTCATCGTCGATTTCGACGCCAACTTCATGCAGGACCACCCGACCTCCCTGCGCAACAGCAAGCAGTTCTCCAAGGGTCGCGCGCCCGAAGACGGTCACATGAACCGGCTCTATGTCTACGAGAACACTTTCAGCATCACCGGCGGCATGGCGGACCACCGATTCCCGACCGCGCACGGCGACATCGCGGCCGCGGTTTGGGCCCTGGCCGCTGAGCTGGTGCTGGGTGAAGGTCTGCCTCTGCCCGCGGGGGCGGGGATCTCCCGCGGCGACCTGACCAATTGGCGGGGACACGCGGCGGGTTCGGCCCACGTGGCGGCCCTGGCCAAGGATCTCATGGACAATCGCGGTCACGGTTTGCTGGTGGCCGGCATGCGCCAGGATTCCGACACCCACGCCTTGCTTCACGTGCTGAACACGGCCTTGGGTAATGTGGGCCAGACCATCAGCTATCTGCCCATCCAGGTGCCGCAGATCCGGTTCATCGACGAACTGGTGAACGATTTGAACGCCGGCAAGATCCAGACCCTGGTCATTCTGGACAGCAACCCGGTCTACACGGCGCCGGCGGACCTGAAATTCGCCGAGGCCATGCAGAAGGCCAAGCACCGGATCCATCTCGGACACCGCGACGACGCCACCGGACAAAAGAGCACCTGGCATCTGCCCCTGGCCCATTATCTGGAAAGCTGGGGCGACGCCATGGCCTGGGACATGTCCTACCTGGCCGTCCAACCCCTAATTGCTCCCTTGTACGATGGCCGCACCGTCACGGAACTTCTGTCGATCATGGCCGAAGTCGAGCCCCGCGACAGTTTCAAAATTACCAGGGACAGTTTCCACCGCATGACCCGTGGCTCGGGTCCGGCCCCGGAGAACAACGACAATTTCGACAAGCGTTGGCGGACCTTCATCCACGACGGTTTCCTCAAGGGCAGCGGTCAGGACAAGGGCCGGACCCTCACCCTGGCCGGAACTGCGTTGACTGCTCCTGTCGGCACCGGCCACTTGGCCGCGGATAATCTCGAGATCAGTTTCGTGCATGACCAATCGGTGTTCGACGGCCGTTACGCCGACAACGCCTGGCTGCAGGAAATGCCCGACTTCATGTCGAAACTGACCTGGGACAACGCCGCCCTGTTCAGCCCGGCCACGGCGAACGAACTGGGGATCAAGCACGGCGATCTGGTCGAACTGGAATACCAGGGCCGCAAGCTGGAGATGGCCGTTTATGTGCTGCCCGGACAGGCCAAGTACGCCGTGACGGTCAATCTGGGTTACGGCCGCGAGGACGCCGGCCGCGTGGGCCAGGGCATGGGCTTCGACACCTACAGGTTGCGGTCCTGGGACAACCTGCACGGCGGCGCGGGCCTGAAGGTTCGCAGGACCGGTGGATCCTACCTGTTGGCCACCACCCAGGATCATCACGCCATCGACACCGCCGGCGCGGAAGAGATCCAGAAGCGTGTGCCCGGCCTGGTGCGCGAAGGAACCATCCAGAATTACCGGAACGATCCCGAATTCGTGGATCACCTCGGCGTGCACAGCCCGCCTCTGGCCTCCCTCTGGAAAGAATGGGAATACACGGGCTACAAATGGGGCATGGCCGTGGATCTGAATGCCTGCAACGGCTGCAACGCCTGCGTAATCGGTTGCCAGAGCGAAAACAACATTCCGGTCGTCGGCAAGGACGAGGTCGGCCGCGGACGCGAGATGTCGTGGGTCAGGCTCGATCGCTACTTCCTGGGCGATCCCGAGGATCCGAAGGTCGCCCAGCAGCCCGTTGCCTGCGCCCAGTGCGAGATGGCGCCCTGCGAACAGGTTTGCCCCGTTGCCGCGACGCTGCACACGGATGAAGGCCTGAACGCGATGGTCTACAACCGCTGTGTCGGTACCCGCTACTGCTCGAACAACTGTCCCTACAAGGTGCGGCGGTTCAACTGGTTCAATAATTTCGAGGACATGACCCAGACGCAGCGCCTGGTGCTGAATCCGGATGTGACCATACGCGCCCGCGGCGTCATGGAAAAATGTTCCTACTGCGTGCAACGCATCGAAACCGCCCGGGTTGCCGCACGTGTCGAGGGCCGGGGCATTCGCGACGGCGACATCACGCCGGCCTGCGCGGCGACCTGTCCCACCGACGCCATCACCTTCGGGGATCTGAACGATCCGGCCAGCCGGGTCAGCAAGCTGCGCGAGGCCAGCCGGTCCTATGACCTGCTCAACTACCTGCACCTCAAGCCGCGGACGTTCTACATGGCGCGGATTCGCAACCCGAATGCGGCCATCGAGCCGGCCACTGGACACTCCGGCGCCCACGGATAGACTGGAGCCTGATTTATGAAATCGTTGGTCACCGACCTCGTCGACAACACAGTGGATGATCCCACCCAGCCGCAGGAGCTTATCCTCGGCGGGCAGGATTTCACCACGATCACCGAGACGGTCTCGGACATCGTCCTGGAACGGAAGACCCCGCGGGCCTGGTACGTGGCCATCACGTTCACGGCCGGGTTGACGGGCATCCTGTTTTTTATGATCGCCTGGCTCTTCATGAAGGGCGTGGGTGTGTGGGGCCTGAACAACCCTGTCGGTTGGGGTTGGGCCATCGTGAACTTCGTGTTCTGGGTGGGTATCGGACACGCCGGCACGCTGATCTCGGCCATCCTCTTTCTGCTCAGGCAGAAATGGCGGACGAGCATCAACCGTTTCGCCGAGGCCATGACCATTTTCGCGGTCATTTGCGCGGGCATCTTCCCGGGCATCCACGTCGGTCGTGTATGGGTCGTCTACTGGCTGTTCCCGATTCCCAACTATCACCACATGTGGCCGAACTTCCGTAGCCCGCTGCTGTGGGACGTTTTCGCCGTCGGCACCTACGCCACGGTTTCCCTGCTGTTCTGGTACATGGGGATGGTGCCCGACCTGGCGACTTTACGTGACAGGGCCAAGGGCAGGATCCAGCAGATGATCTACGGCACGCTCGCGTTGGGTTGGCGCGGCAGCCACCGCCACTGGCACCGCTACGAAAAGGCCTACCTGCTGCTGGCCGGCCTGGCCACGCCGTTGGTGTTGTCGGTGCACTCGGTGGTGTCCTTCGATTTCGCGACGGCCCAGCTGCCCGGCTGGCATACCACGATCTTCCCGCCCTACTTCGTGGCCGGCGCCGTGTTCAGCGGCTTCGCCATGGTGGGCACCCTGCTGATTCCCGCGCGGCAGTGGTTCGGCCTGAAGCACATCATCACGAAGCACCACCTCGAGAACATGAACAAGATCATCCTGGCCACCGGCAGCATGGTCGGGTTCGCTTACGCCACGGAGTTCTTCATCGCCTGGTACGGCGGCAACCCGAACGAGAGTTTCGCGTTCGTGAACCGCGCTTTCGGCCCCTACGCCTGGGCCTACTGGATCATGGTCACCTGCAACGTGGTCACGCCCCAGCTTTTCTGGTTCAAGAAGATCCGCACCAACGTGGCGATCATGTGGGTCATGTACATCTTCGTGAACATCGGCATGTGGTTCGAGCGTTTCGTGATCACGGTCACCTCGCTGAGCCGTGATTTTCTGCCCTCGAGCTGGGCCTACTACGATCCGACCATGGTCGACATCCTTACCTTCCTGGGCAGCTTCGGCCTGTTCTTCACCCTGATACTGCTGTTCATCCGCTTTTTGCCCATGGTGGCCATGGCCGAGGTCAAGACCGTGATGCCGATCGCCGACGCCCACAGCGGCGAGCGCCGTTCGGTCGGCGATTATCACGGCGACATTCCCCGACACGTTCGGGAAGTTCCGGACGGAGGTGGCAAGTAATGAGTGCCAATTCCAAACAGGGCGACTTGTACGGTCTGCTGATCGAGTTCGAAAGTCCGAGCCTTCTGATGGCCGCCGTGAAAAAGGTGCGTGACGAAGGGTTCAAGAAGTGGGATGTCCACACACCCTTCCCCGTGCACGGCATGGACGACGCCATGGGCATCCGGGGCACCCAGCTGCCCTTCCTGGTGCTGGGCGGTGGCCTGACGGGACTGGGCCTGGCCACCCTGATGCAGTGGTGGATGAACGCGGTGGACTACAAGTTCGTGATCTCGGGCAAACCCCTGTTCGGGCTGCCGGCCAATATCCCGGTCATGTTCGAACTGACGGTTTTGTTCAGCGCCTTCGCCGCCTTTTTCGGCATGTGGATCCTGAACGACCTGCCCAAGCTCTACCATCCACTGTTCACCAACCGGCGCTTCCGTCGAGCAACCCAGGATCGTTTCTACATCGTGGTCGAAGCCGCCGATCCCAGGTTCAAACTGGAGGAGACACGGAACTTCCTGGCCTCACTGGGCGGAAGTGCGGTCGAAGAAGTCAACGAAAGCGCGGAGGACTGACCGATGCCACGCATCACCTTCTACATCCTGTTGGTTCTGGTGGCGCTGTCGTTGATCCCCGCCGGACTGATCTATAAATCGATGCATTCGCGTAAGGCCGGTCCACGGATCCAGGTCGTCTACGACATGGACCAGCAGTACAAGGTCAAAACCCAGACGGCCAATCCCTTCTTCGCCGACGCAGTCGGCATGCGCAAACACCCCGCAGGCACGGTCGCCCGGGGCCGACTGTACGCCGACGATGCGTTTGCCCAGGGATTCGAAGGCGACACGGTTTTCGTGGAGAACATCCCGGTTCCGGTGACCATGGACCTGGTGAATCGCGGCCGGGAGCGCTTCGACATCTTCTGCGCGACCTGCCACGGCCTGAGCGGGAACGGCAACGGGCCGGTTCATGTCAGGGCCGCTTCGCTGGGCGAAGGAACCTGGACGCCGCCGACCGACCTGACCAGCCAGACGGTGGTCGAACGCCCGGTCGGACACATCTACAACACGATCGCAAAGGGGATCCGCAACATGCCGACCTACGGGCCGCAGATCGATCCCGAAGACCGTTGGGCCATCGTGGCCTACGTGCGGGCGCTGCAGCTGTCCCGCAACGCGACCATAGACGACGTCCCGGCCGCAGACCGGGCGGCCCTGCGGAAGTAGGGTTC
>CBDURF010000043.1:0-22905 GCA_965369705.1 uncultured bacterium | reverse complement strand
CTTCCCGGTCGCCGGCCGCGGGCAGGAACCCGTCCAGGATCTGTCGGCCCGCCGGATTGAGGGTCACGATTTCCCCACCGACATCCAGAACCGCCACACCAACCGTGACACGATCCAGCACCGTGGCCAGGAACCGTTCCCGGGCCGCCAGCTTGTCACGGGCCGTCAGAAGATCATCCCGCATGAGACTGAAGGCGCCGGCCAGGCGACCAATTTCATCGGAACCGGGATCCGGCAAGGGGGCGCCGAAATCGCCCTGTGCCAGGGAACGCGTGGCCGTCAGCAGCAAGCGCAGGGGACGGAAGATGTTCCAGGACATGAGCAGGGCCAGGACCAGGGCGGTCAGGAGAATCAGGTTGGCCAGTCCGGTCAGGAACAGCACTGTCTCGCGCCGCTGGGCGATGTACTCGCGTTCCCGGTCGGGAAAATTGAGGGCCAGGATCGCGGGCATCCGCCGGGGCAACAACTGGCCCTGCGGATTCCGGCCGAAGGCCGGCAGGGGCTGAGCGCCGGTGAAGGCGAAGGGCCGGCCCGGCGCCGACAACACGACCTTGCCGCTGGAATGATCCAGCAGGGATCCGATCGCCGCCGGCTCCGCCAGAAGGGGCGCCTCCCCGGAAAAAACGGCCGCCGGTTGACTGGCCAGCACGGGCAGGCCGTCGAAACGCACCATGGCCTGGCCGTCGACCAGATCCGCAAGGCCGCCGAGCAGGTTCGCATCCAGGACCTGGCGGTAGAAGAAGAAGCCTTGGCTCCCGGTCCCCGAATGCCCGAGGTCATCCCCGGCGCCGGGGGCCGACTCGGCGATGAATCCCTCCAGATCCAGAGGAATCACCGTACCCACGAAAAGTTCACCCGCATCCCTGATGACCACCAGCGGGGCTTCGCGGCCGGCGTTCAACAAACCCCGGGCCTGGTCGTCGTCCAGGTCACTGAGGGTCTCGTCAAGCAACAGGGCACCGTCGGGACCGAAGACCATGCCTTGCCGGATATCCATCGGGCCAACCGGCCTGGTGCCGGCCAACTGACCCTCCAGCAGGTCGGCGATGTATTCGCTGGCCGCCAGAGACCGGGCCTGTTCCACGAGGAGACTGCGAAGCTGCTCCACGGCCAGGGCCAGGCCGGCCCTTGTCTGGGCCCGCGCCTCGCTGCGCACCCGGTCATGGCCCACCTTGTCCACGGAAGTACCGACCACGAGCAACAAAACCAGGCCCAACAACAGGTACCCGGCCAGAAACCGTTCCTGGAACCCCGGCCGCCAGGGTTCGGCGGCTCCGGAGGCGTGATCCCGCATCACCCAACGATGGAGCTGAATGAACCCGAACAGGATGAAGAGCAGAACCAGATTCAGGAGCATCAACCGGGATAGATCCAAAAGATCCTCCCGGAAACTCGACCGCCTCAACCCCAGCAGGAACCCCTCTCCCGGGGTCCGGGCCGCGCCCTGCGGCAGGTAGTTCCATTGGCACAACCAGGAGCGGCCGGCCAAGGGGATTTCGGCCAGAAGACGTCGGCCGGAGCGAAGGTCGGCCACCAGCGGGCTGGTTTCGGGCCCGGGAAACCCCGTGTCGCCTGCTCCCAGCCAACCGGTGTCGTCGGCTCTGAGCAGGAGGATGGGCCGGTCCACCTCCGCCCTGGGCCGGTATCCGTTCGTTCTGAGGTCCGAGCCTCCCCCCAGTTCCTTCACCAGGGTGGAGATGCGCCACGACCGGACCGGCAGTTCGACCCTGATCCAACCCCTACCCGCGCCCCTGGCAATCTCCGCGGCCACCACCTCCTCTTGGCCGCCCGCATAGACCCGGCGTTCGGTCTGGAAGATCATGTCCCATTCGTCGGCCACGGCGCGGCCGTCCATCCCGACCCATGGCGAACGGGTCACCACCTCGTACTGGAATTCCTTCATGAAACCCTGGGCGAACAGGCTCTCCTCCCCGCTCTGGTCGTCGAGGATCTCGACCAGACAGGAATATCCCAGATCCCGCAGGGCCGAATCCCTCCACAGGGCCCAGGCGGGTCGGTCACGCCACACTGGGGAACGTCCTGCGGAACGATCTCCCGTAGACACCCCGGACAAGGCGTCCTGCTCCTGCATTTCCTCCAGGACACTGCCCAGGAGAATTCGGGTCCACTCCTGGTCCGCCTGGGTGATGACGGCTCCCTTGCGGGACAACCAGGATCGTTCGGCCTGGTCATAGACCTCCCGCAGGGACGCGTAATTCCAGACGACGGTTACCAGCAGGATCGCGGGCCAGGCGAACCGGCGCAGGAAATGAGGCCGGGCCAGGAGGGCGGGAGCCATCATCCACAGGACCGCCGCCACCCCCGCCGCCAACAGTCGGCTCACCCACCAGGTCTCGCCCATGACCAGGTTCACGAGAAAGGCCGTGCCGCCCGCCGCCAGCGCGCCCCCGAACCACATGGTGAGTTCCTCCCGGGGGGGCCACGACCGCCGCGTCAAAAGCCCGGTCACCAGGGCCGCGAGCCCGAATGCCATGAGCATCAGGGAGATCTGCAGACCCCAGAAGGAAAGGAAGGGCAGGGACACCCCGGTTCCGATCAGACGCGCATTGGCGTTTTCCGCCAATAGACCGGCAAAGAATCTCAGCCACAGCAGGACCAGACCGATGACCAGGCCAAAGACAAGACCATGCAGGAGCCCCTGCTTACGCCAAGGATTCCGCACCCGGGAAAACGCCGTCCCCTCCACCACGCCCAGCACCTGCAGCAGGCGCCAGGCCGTGACCGCCACCAGCAGGGAGGTCAGCAGGGCGTCCGCGACCGAAGCGAACCATCCGAAGGCGAACGGCGTCGCGAAATAGGCGGGATCAACCAGGCTGAACAACGATCCGGGATCCGCGGGAAAGGTCTGACCGGGAAAGGCCGCCGTGAGCCAGCGCAACAGTTCCGCCGCGGCGAACATGGCCCGGCCGACCCAGAGGGCGGCCAGAAAAACCATGGGACCTGCAAATATCCGGGCGCCCACCGCCAGGACCATGATCCAGGCCAGGAGACCGGCCAGCAGCAACCGCGATCGCCAGCGGACCCATCCGCCGGTCAGTTCATCATCCACCACGGTCAACCGGATCACCCCGTCCGGCAGACCTTTCCCGAGAACCAGGTCGGCCACCGGACGGCCCTGTGAGTCAATCGTGGCCGACACGGAATTTTGCCGCAGAACCTGCAGGGTGATTCCAGAGGGAAAATCCGTCGCGAGGCCGGGCTCCAGAGGGATCTGGATCTCCAGACCGTGTCCGCCGGCGATCCAGCCGACTTCCCGCAGGAACCAACGACCCCTGCTCTCGATCAGGCTCCTGCGGCCGACTCCGTCGGTGTCGCGCGGAATGGAATCCCGCCAGAAAGGCAGCGGTTCGGCGCCCGCAGTCCAGGCGATTCTTTCGGGACCGTCCCAGAGGACGGCTCCGAGGGGAAGGGAATCATGAAAGGGATACTCGTCACTCCACAGGAACGGAAGTCCCTGCAGGACGCGGAACCCGTCTCCACCGTGAACCGCACGCCGGACGGTGGAATCCTCCGGGGAGACGAACAGGGTCGCCAGGCGGCGATCGAAACGGTCCAGGGCCGGGACCAGGCCGTTAAGGGCTTCCCGGACCTCGGTCAGGTTTTGCGACGGATCGGGCCGGAAAGCTGCCGGCAGGGCGTCGGGGCCGCGAACCGACAGGAAACCCAGTCCGACACCCATCAGGACCGCGGCGGCCAACAGGGCGAGGATCCGGAACATCATCCCTGAGGGCGTCCGGGCCACCGGGGAGTCGGTTATACGCCAGGACCGCGCCAGGACAAAAAGCTGCAGGGCTGTCAGTCCCAGGAACAGGACCGGCCAGGGCAACCGGGGAGTGCCCGATCCGGTGCCCGCCAGATACAACAGAGTCCCCTGTCCCACCAGACAGAGAACTCCCGTGAGCGGCAAAACCCGGGCCCGCAGCCAGGTCATCGACGGCCTCCTACCTGATCTTGTTGATCTCCACCAGCCTCCACTGGTCGCCCTGCCTGGCCAGTACGCAGACCAGTTTCAATTCCTTGATCCGCTCCGAATCGGGTCGGCGGCGTTTCCAGACCGCCATGCCGTGGACCCGGTCGCCGGCGGAAGCATCCTGCGTCTTCTCGAAGGTGAAGATCAGCGTCCGGTGGGTCTGGAACATGTTCTTGAAATAATAGAAAGCCTGGCTGGGGCTGTAGTGGGTCGTGCGGTCGGCGGTTCCCCCCGTGGTCACCTTCAGGCCGGCTTCATGGACCAGATCGGCCAGGGTCTGCTGGTCCCCGTCCTCCCAGGCCCGGGCGATCATGCCGAACACCATCCGCGGGTCGTTCCCTTCGGCGCCGTCCTGGTTCTTGACGATGCGGGCGTCCACGGGCGCCGGCAGAGTCATGAACAGGCCCAGAACCAGGAGAGAAGCCAGGATTCCGGCTGGCGGGCGCCCAGCCATCCTGGAGAATCTGCTGATATTCTGATGATTTTCGGAAAGTCTGATCATGAGCTCCGCGATTCCGGGTTGGGTTCTTCCTGGCCTCCATGGGCTCTCAATCCAGGGGCAAGGCCCGTGCCACAGGTTCATTACCATCCAACCACCCTGATTCTACCCCCAATCAGCAGGAAAATGCCATATTGAAGGGAAAAATGTTCCATGGCGGCCCCTGGGAGGGCAGGAAATCCTCTGACCGGCGTGCCCAAAAAGGGACGGATGGGTCACAGGTGGGACACTGCCGGCGCAGGTCAGGACAGCACTTCCACCCGCTCACGGTAGACGATACCCCTGTCCGCCAGGCCTCGAAGCAGATAATCCACACAGCCAACTTGGCGGCCCATGTACTCCGGAGGGGATATCCCCTGGTGGGTGTAGAGGCCCTCGGCCACCATGCGCAGGGCCACCGTGGCGGTGTAACCGGTGGTGCGGGCCATGGAGGTTACTCCGGCGTCATGATCGAACCGGTCGAAAAGATCATAGACATAGCGCAACCGTTTGCCGTTCCCATGGCCTTCGACCTGAATCTGCATGACGGTGATGTCCCCCTCCCCCGGCTCCAGTTTCCACATGGGGAAAAGCAGTTGGGCGGTCACATCCAGGGGCCGGACCATCCGGCCGCCGACCTCGATCTCGTCCTTCGAGAAGAAACCGCTTTCCCTCAGAACGGCCATCTTCTCGATGTGACCGGGATAGCGCAGGGTCTTTTCCTTCATGTTCGGCGCGTCGATCGTCTTGGCCAGAGTGCGTAATCCATCGGTATTGAAGGCTTCGAGAGTGCCGATGCCCCGAAAGTCGATCAGTTCGGGGTCCGACAGGGCCGGCCGTGTCACCTGGATTCCATTTTCCACGTAACGGGCGGGGCGGGTGTATTCCTCGATGACGTCCAGAGGTGAAAAAACGGCCTTGTAGTCCCAAGGCCACTGGCGGACTTCAGGCAGCCCGCCGACATACGTCAGCACCGATTCCACCTCGTCCAGCTTGCGGGCAACACGGCCGATCAGCGCGCTGCCCATGCCCGGGAAGACGCCGCAGTCCATGATCGCGATGACGCCTTTCTGTTTGGCCAGGGCGTCAAGCTCGAAGGGATCTTCGGGAAAGAAGGCGATGTCGATGACGTTCCGGCCGGCCTCGATGATCGCCCGCAGGGTCTGGAAGCCCATGAAGCCGGGCACCGCGTCAACCACGAAGTCGTAGTCCGCGACCAAGGCGGTGACCCGGACTGGGTCCGCCAGATCGGCGACAACCGGTGTGATGTCGGCTTTGGCCTGGAGATCCGCCAGCACCTGTTCGTCGCGGTCGGCGACGGTCACTTCGAATTTTTCATCGGCGGCCAGGTCCATGGCCATGGGCCCGCCGACCAGGCCTCCGCCCAGAACGATGATCCTCATGCCTTGTCTCCAATCAATTCTGGAAATCCGGAATTTCAGAAGCCTGATGCGGGCCGTGCCGGTGGCACTTCTTGCACAGCGGCTCCTGGCCGGGATCGGGATAAGGGTTGGGAAGGGGGTAGGAACCGGACACAAGTCCATCCTGTCCCAGGGTCTCGACGTTGAAGTCCCAGCGGCCGGACCAGGGCCCCGAAGAAGCATGGGCCCGGTGGCACGAAAGACAAAAAATCCGACTGGCCGCCGAAGGACCCGCCGTCGAATTGGTGTTGTTCGATAAATCCTCGAAGGGAACCGCTGCGAGATAGGCCGTGGCCTGGTTGCCTCCGGTGGGATCCAGGGTGCCGTTATAGACATTGTATTGGTTGATGATGCCCATTTTCAGAGGCACATCGGTCGAATGACGGAAAGTCGAAATCACCTGGTGCCGCGACGTCACGAAATCCAGGTGGCAATTGGCGCACCACATGCTCATGCCGCCGCGATAGGCCACATGGTTCGCGTTGGTTTCGGGCGCCCCCGCCACGATATCCAATCCTTCGGCGTTGGGGGCGGGATAGGAGAAGGTCCCTCCCGAGCCCTCCTGGGTGGCCGGCCCGCGCAGGAAACGGTAGTTCTGGTTGCCATGGGGGTCGTGACAGCTCGTGCACCTCATCTCCGCGGCGGAATAAGTGCCGCCCGGCGAAGTCACATAAGTCGGATCACTGGAAAGGCCGTAACCGGGGGCGTTGAGGTTGTGGCCCGCGGAATCGCCGCTGATGGGATTGGTCAGCCCGTCGGCGCCGTCGTTCAGGTTGTCTTCGAGCAGGAAGACAAAATTCCCCGCCCCCATTTCCGGCGGAGGAGCCAGGGGATCCATTCCCAGCACGGCGCCGAAAGCAGTGGCGTGGCAACTCAGGCATAGATCGCTTGGGTTGTTCCCTTTCAAAAGCGGATTATCCCCGATCAGGCCCGTTTCGTCCGCATGCATGACATGGCATTGGTTGCAGGCGCCGACGCCGCCGTCGTGCACGCCGGCCCACACCTGCAAGGTAGAGTCCCCCGTGACCAGCAGGAATATCACCAACCCACAACACACCCTGAAATTCAACATATCATCACTTCTTGTGGCACTGGATGCACAGGGCCATATCCGGGTTGAGCGGCAAGTACTTGGCGAATTCCGAGCCATGCAGCTGGTGACAACTCAGACAGGTCACTTGATCGCCCGTGCGGGGGTCGATCACCTCCGGACCGATCGGGTGGCTGACCCTGTGTGCAGCCTCGTGGCAATGGGAGCAAAGCTGAGCGTCCCGGGCGAGCAGAAGCTGCGGATCATCGTTCCCGTGGGGCTGGTGGCAGTTCACGCAATCCATCCCCCCATGGGTGATGTAGCGCTCCTTTTCCCCCGCCTTGACGTCGTTGAAATGGCAGCTCATGCAGAGGTCCACCTGCGACCTGAGCAACAGGTTCTCCCCGTTCGCCGCGTGCGGATTGTGGCAGGCCACGCAGGATTGCTCGCCCTCCAGGTTGTGCTTGTTTGCCGCGGACTTGAACGACCCCACACTGCGGTGGCACTTCAGGCAGAGGTCCTGATTGCCCCCGGCGATGGCGAAGGAACCGCCCGTATCAAGGTCGCCATGACACTGGGTGCAGTTGCCCGAAGCGAACGGTTTGTGCTGGTTGTTCCTCAGCAATCCCTCCACCCGGGAAGCGTGGGGATCGTGGCAGGCCGTGCAGTCCGTCTTGGTAAGGGTGCGGCCGCCGTGGGCTTCCTTCATGGCGATGTTCTTCTTGTGGCACTTGATGCACAGTGAAGGCACGCCGGCGCGGAGCAGGCCTGGGTCATCCGAGCCGTGACTGTCGTGGCAGGTCAGGCAGCGCCCCCGGGCAACGGGTCTGTGGACCACCTCGGCGTCGGGCCAGGCGGCCGCCTGCTGATGGCAGTCCACGCACAGGCCGGGCAGATCTTTTTCCTTCAGACCCCCGAACTCCGTCGCGTGGGGATCATGGCAAACGGTGCAGTCGCCGTTGGCCACCGGAGGATGGCCGACCTTCTTGGCCGCCTTGGCGGTGATGCTCTCGTGGCAGCCCAGACAGAGTTTGCCCTGTTCCTTGTTAAGCAATCCCGCATGCTTTGTGGCGTGAGGATTGTGACAACTGGAACACTTGCCGTCCTTGAAGACTTCGTGCACGTGCCCCGCGGTGAAGGCATCCGCCAGGTGGCCGTGGCATTCCAGGCAGGCCACCTTCTCATCAACTGGCATTAGGGCCGCCAGGCCCGCGCCCGGCGCGGGATGACAAGCGTCACATGCCCCCGCGTCGAAGGGATCGTGCCGAAGTGGATGGATCAAACCATCCCCTTCGGCGACATGCGGATCATGACACTTGCGGCAGTCCAGGCCGGTTCCGGTCTGGCCCAGATGTTTGGCCAGGAAGTCCTCGTCCTCGACATCGTGACAATCGAGGCAGACTGCGGGCATAGCCCCGACCAGGAGCGAGACCTGCTCACTGCGGTGGTGGTCGTGGCAGTCAAGGCATTCCCCGTCGGCGGCGGGCGGGTGAGCGCGGCCTGCCTCCATCCTGTCCCGCAAATCCTGGTGGCAAAGATAACAGAGCCGGCCCGTGCCCTCGACCAGCAGTCCGGTGATATTCCCCGCGTGCGGCAGATGACACCCGGAGCACTCTCCACCGACAAAGGGTGCATGCCGGCTGCCGGGCCCTCCCGTGCTCAAATCAAAATCGTGGCACTCCGCGCAAAGTTCGGCCTGGCTCGCGACCAACAGGCCTTTTTCCGCAGAGCCATGGGGCAGATGGCAGGTGCTGCATTCCCCGTCTTCGTAGGGAACGTGAACCAGTTTGGCCGCGGTCGTGGGATGACAATCCCGGCAGATATCGTCCCGGGCCGCCTTCAACAGACCCGCCTGGCTCGACTGGTGGGGGTCATGGCAGGACACGCAATCGCCCCTCAACACGGGTTTATGAACCGTCGGCAAGGCCAGCCACTCACCCGGTTCGTCATGGCACTCGGAGCACATCTCACGATGGGAATCGACCGCCAGTCCCGGGTTATCCGAACCATGCGGCAGGTGGCAACTCAGGCAGTCATTGTCCTGGAACGGGGCATGAACGACTTCCCCCTCGCCGTCGGGCTCCATGGCGTGACAACCGAGGCACAGGTCGCTGGCCGGCCCAGCCAGCAGGTGGTCCGCCACCATACCGTGAGCCTGATGACACTGGAGGCAGTCGTCCTTGACCGGGGCATGCTGGGAAGCCTTGAGCATCTGGTCACCCACGTCGTCGTGGCACTCGAGGCAGATCTCGCCGCTGCTGACCCGCAGCAGGGCCGCCCGGGATGATCCGTGGGGAGAGTGACAGTCCAGACACTGGAAATCGGCCACGGGGTCATGGACCCCGGCGGGAGCCACATCGGTTTCGTCATGGCAGTCCAGGCACATTTCCCCCGGGTCGCCGCTGGCCAGGGCTAAGGGTTCGGCTCCATCAGGATCCACGTGACAGGTGGAACAATCCCCGTCCGACATGGGGGCATGACTGGAAAAAGTCATCAGTTTGGGGAGATCCCCGGAGTGCGGTGTGTGACACTCTCCGCAATCGGAGGCCGCGACGGGATAACCGGCGTGGCGCTCTCGGAAGGAGTCGCTATCGGTCTTGTGGCACCCGGCGCACAACTCTCTCTTGGGCCTGATCAACAGTCCTTCGTTTTCGCTGCCGTGCACGTCATGGCAGGAAAAACAACCGTCCTTGAGTGGTTCGTGCACGTTCTGTTTTTTGAACCCCGCCTCGTCATGGCAGGTGAAACAGAAATCCCCTTCGGCGGCGGGCAGGAGGTTCCTGTGGTCCGCAGCGTGGGGATCATGGCAGTCCCGACATTTGCCATCGGCGACCGGACCATGAAGGATGGAACGTCCCAGGCCGAGGTCCTCCTCCTGGTGGCACCCCAGACAAAGGGCCTTGCCGGTTTCCTTCAACCGCAGGGCCCCCACCAGGCCGTGGGCCTTGTGGCAGCCGAGGCAATCATTCTTGGCAAAGGGTTGGTGTTTTTTGGATCCGGAAAATTCGCCCTTGTCGTGGCATTCCTTGCATTCCCCTTTTTTGGAGAACCGTTTGCCTTTCTTGATCTGGGCCTCCGCCGCAGATGTGGCCAGAACCAGCAGACCGACGAGCGAGATCGTCAACAGGATACGTTTCATGATCAATCCCCTGCCTCACCGGAAAGAATGTAGGCTTCAATTTTCTTGTCGAACTTCCGGATGTCGGAGTGTTCCTTGAGCAGGTCCAGATGCTCGTCGAGCAGAGTGTTGAACTTCCTCTGGTAGATGACCTTGCGGATTTCCATCTCCACCGCTGCCATGGGCGGAAGCGTGCCGGGTTGGCTGCCGACGAGCTTGAAGACCATCCACCCCATGGGCATCTCGACGGCCTGGCTGCTGTCACCTGGCTCCATGTTGGCCAGTTGGTCGCGGAAGGGTTTCGAGAGCTGGTCCTTCTTGATGTACCGGGATTTACCGAGCGTCGCTTCCTGTCCAGGGTTGTATTCGGCGAAGATGAAACCGAAATCGGCGCCTTCGGCCAGACGCTTGGACGCTTCTTCGGCGTCAGCCTGGTTATCCAGGATGAGGATGTCGAGGCTCACTTCCTCCGGACCCCTGAATTTTTCCTTGTTCTGTTCGTAGAATTCCTCGAATTCCGTCCGCTTGAACTTGATCCGCGAACCCACGGTATCGGTCAGGTACGTTTCGATGAGGCCCTGCTCGAGGTCCTTGGCCACCAGCGTTTCAACCTCCGGATCCTCGAAATAGCCCCGGGCGCGGGCAGCCTTGGCCAGCACCAATTTCGAAGTGGTCTTGCGCCGCGCCGTGTTCAGGTTTTCGCTGAAAGGCGCGAGGGCGTTCTGCATCACCTCGTGGGAGATCGCCTTGCGGAGTTCGGTCCCGGTGACGGCGCCGCCCCCGGACACCTGGATGACGGGCGTCGAGTCATTCCGCAGGAACTCCCCGGTCAGGACCATGGAGGAATCGGCGATGATGGCGGCCAACCCCGCCATGCTTTCCTCGATTTCCATGGTGGCAATCAGATCATCCACGAAATCGTCCCAGAGCTGCTGGTTGTTGAGCGCGAGAACGTCTGGGGTAATCCGCTTCTCGAAGCGGGAGAACGCGGAGTGATCCACGGGAATCCGTTGTTCCACGCGCACGAAGGAGAAGGAATCGTTGTAGGGGAAGATCCCGGAATACTCCCCTACTTCCAGGGTGGCGATCTGGTCGCGGATCCTGTTCTCCAGATCGGCCCAGTACAGGAGGTTGTAGAGGCCTCCGTTAACCTTCTTGGTGTCGAGCGACAGCTCCCGCGCCAAGGAATCCATGTCGGCGCCGCCCATGACGGCCAGCCTGAGATCCGCGGCTTCCTGCCAGGTGCGCACCGAAATCCGCCTGACCTGGATCTGCCAGTAATAACGATCGAAGTAGGCCATCACCGAATCGGGAGGCGGGGATGCCGGCAGAGTCAGGTGGTCCTTGACATAGGCGCGGATGGCGTAGGATCGCCTTCGCCCCTCCACAAGGTCGATCAGTTCGGGTTCCTCGTCCATGCCGGCCGCCAGGGCATCCTGGATGATGAGGATATCGTTGATGCGCTTGGTCAACAGGCGGTCCACGATCCCGGAACCCTCGGCCTGGAGATCAAACGACTTGTGTGCTCCCATGATCATCTCGTCCAGGTCACCCACCGTGATGGGATCCCCGTTGACCAGAACCAGGGTGTCGGTGGAGGCCGGGGCGCAAAGGGCAGGCGGGGCCCATCCACAGGCCAGAAGGCCCATGGTCAGAAGAAGGACGGCGTGAACGGCAAAGGAAGGCCTGGCGATCGGCCTCTTGCCATGGGTTGATTCAGGGGCTCTGGTCTCCATAAAGGATGTCCTCTCGATTGTTTGCGGCCACTTCATCCAGAAAGTCCTGCAACACCTTGTTAACCAGGGGCACGAGGGCATGGATCCTGCCGCCCTGGAACATCCCTTCCCCGTCATCACCCTCACCATGTAACTCTTCCATCATGTAGAGATTCCCGTCCAGGGGTGACATGACCCTGATTCCCAGGGCAATTTCCGGCACCGTTTGGGTCGGCCCGCCCCGGGCGGTATCAAATTTTTCCACGGAGCCGGTGACAACCCGGCAGGCGTCGAAACTGGCCAGGATCGACCGGGCGCTCTTTTGGTCCACCCCGCCCCGGTTGATGATCTCCAACATCAGGCCCAATTCCCGCACAAATCCTGGTTCCACAACAAAATAACCCTGGGCCAGAAGGCGGGAAAGGACAATGTTGGTCACGATATCACCGGCATTGGGAGTATTGGAATAATTGTCGAAGGGAATCAGCGCCATCTGGAAACAACCCCGGTAGGACAGGCGTGGAACCTTGTATTCGGGCACCGGGAGCAGGGCGTCGACGGCTCTTTGCATGGCCAGATCCGCCAACTCCTCGATGGAGGTGATCCGTCCCAATCCCAGCGCCTGGGTGAAATCGGCGCCGGTCAGGCCCACGCTTACCGCGCTGACCAGGGTCATGTACTCCAGGTCGAGAATCCGCAGGGACAGACCGATTTCCGGATTGATCTCCGTCCGGAAAATGTCCCACGACCCCAGGAGCAGGTATCTGGCCAGGGTTTCCCGGTGCAGGATCCTGGCCCCCTCCAGGCCGGCCCAACCCCGGCTGCGGATCCGGTGCTCGCGGAGCAGCGGACGTAATTCGTCACTGGAAAGATAGGTGACGCCCAGCCGGTCGAGGTTTTCGTACAGCCTGGGCATCAGCAGGGTGTGGGCTTCACCCTTTTCGGAGTAGTTGACCACCGGCAGGATGAGGAAATCCGGTGGCAGCGAATCTGTTGCTGCCGCGTCCTGCCCGCGGACCGGCCCCCAGACCAGCAACGCCAGACCGAAGGCAACCCAACCGGATTTACGACTGTTGTTCATTCCAACCTGTCAGTCCATGAGGGTGTCGAGACACCCATCGATGCAACGCCGCATGACTTCACTGGGAGCCTTCTGTCCCGTACCGAACAGCGAGGACCAGAAACTGGCGCTGTCCTCGGTATTGGTCGCCGACCACACCGTGGCTCCGGTTTCCGTTTCCAGCAGGCGGACGACGACGGTCACCACGCTGACCGTGGTGGCCCCCGAACGAATTGAAGTCGCTTCACTCAGAGAACCCAGAAACACACCCTGAACCCCCAGCTCCCGGCCCAGGGTCATGACCTGTTCCTGGGTCAGCTGGGCTGTGGACACAAGGCCGAATTTTTCCAGGGCGCGGGAGACCTCGCCGGGTTCAACGACCTCGAAGGCTTCGGTCGCCAGCAGGGCCGTCGTGAAATACCGGGTGGCCTTGGCGCCGGCGGCCTGATCGTTCGACAGGTTTTCGAAGTAAACAACCGCGATCTTTTCAACGAAGGCGAAGTCGAAATCCGGGTGGATGAATTTCGTGGGGCCCATCCCCCCGCATCCCGCCAGGAAGACCAGTGCCGCCGCAAGCAGACCAGCAAGGAATAATCTCATGACTCTAACCGTTTCCGGGGTCTAGAAACTCCATCTGAACCCCTGTTGAAATGATACGGTCCTGGCTCCTCCGGTTCCGGAGAAATCCACTTCCGCCAACCGAAAATACAAAGTGCTGCGCATGCCGAGAGTCCAATTCAGGTTTGCGCTCTTACGCAGGGACGTGGTGTTGTCATCTTCCAGGATTTCATAGAACTGGGCTGAAATCCGGACACTGGGCAGGATATTCCAGCTCAACAGGTAGTCCTGGGTCCAGACCCTGATGGACTGTTTGGTGCTGCGCAAGGTGGCCCGCGCATAGACATCCCGGGTCACCCGCCATTCGAGGCCGAGATCGGTGAAACGGCGGATTCTCTGGCCCGCCACCCCTTCTTCGTGAGTTTCCTGGTAATTGTAGTCCAGGATGAAATCCAGGGAACGGAAAACCGCCGCGTCGATGCCCCCGCGGGCGTGCCAGGTCCGGAATTCCCTGAGGATGATGTAATCATCATACCAGGATACGCCGCCCCCGAGGGACAGGTCCAGGTCGGGCAGGACCGTTGCGTTGCCCTCCAGAACGCTGCTCAGGATGTTCTGACTCCTGGTCCCGTCCTGGTGGCTCAGTCGATCACTCAGGGAGAAGGATCCCCGCAGGGTCTGCAGGGGGTCGAACATCATGGTGTAACCGATCCCGCTGTCGACCAGGATCGGTTGGGGAGTCTGGCCGCCCTGCCGCGACAGGTCCAACCGCAGATGGTGGGAGAGCTTGGGCGATTGCTCGAAAAGAAGTCTCCCGCCCAGAGCCCACCGGTTCCGGTCTCCCCGGCGGCCGATATTCTCGTCCGCCTGCAAGGAGGCGTCGAGTGAGGTTTCCCAGCGGTCGCTGATCCTGTAGGCCGCCCTGCCGTCCAGGGTATGCGAGGAACTCGCAAAATTCGTCTTGTCGGTCTCGGGCGGCAACTCGCGCAACACCTCGATTTCCGTGACGTGAACCAGGGCGATTTCATTCAGTCCCGAGTTGACCGCCTTGATATAACGGTACGGCGCCGCCGCAAAGGTCAACTCGTAGCGGTTCAGGGCTGGGTTGAAGAACTGGGACGGAGTCCCGAGCAATTGCCAGGTCAGGTTGTCCACCGAGCCGTAGACATCCCAGCGGGGTTGGCTGCCGCTGGGCCTGTCGGTATAGATGTAGATCCCCGCGACCGCCTGGGTGAAGCCCAGATCCGCGCCCAGATTGTGTCCGTTGCCGCCCCCTCCGATATCGATCAAAGGGATCACCGGATCGACCTTGTTCCCATCCGCCAGTTCGGGCCGGGGGTCGAGCCGACCCAGGTCCGGCGCGAAATCCAGGGAGTACAGGCCGACCGCGATGGGCGCCAGTTCCAGGACCGGGCCCCCGTCGGTGGTCTTGTTCGTCTGGGAAGCGTAGTTGAAGGAATAACGGCCTGACAGATTGAGCCGCCCTCCTTCCAGAACCCTTCCTGCTCCCGACCAGCGGAACAGGTGGCGGTTGACGTGGGAGGACACGCTGGAAATGACATTCTGGCTGCGTACGTGACTGAAACTGTAGTTGAAGTCGTGTTGCCCGGGCCGGTAATCGACATTCGCCTGGACCCGGCTGTTCTTGATGTCCCAGTCCTCCTCCAGCTGCGGGGAATAGGTGTGCTGCTGGTCGTAGCGCAGTTCCACCACCGGATAATCCTGGTCGACCGTCCGCAGCGAGGACTGGAAATCCTTGGTGATGATCCGGCCCCGGGCGGACGTGGTCACCTCCCGTCGGAAGGCGCTGGTCGTCAGGTTGAACAGCCCGTGATTCCAGCGCAGCTCCCCGCTGGGTTGAAATTCCTCCCGGTACCCTCCCAACAACAGTTCGAGCTCCTGGTCGAACTTGTAATAGCGCATGGCCAGGCGCAGGTCCACCCAGGGAGCGAGACTCTGGGTGAAAGCGACGTTGTACTCCTGGCGCAAGGTTTCCTGGTCGAGGTCGTTCACCTGGGCCTGGACCGCGGACAGGTCGATGAAACCCGAAAAAGGATCCCAGAGGGCCGCGTCGGCCCAGGAGGTGGATATCAAAAGGAAGACGGCGATCCAACAGACCCGCAGACCCCGGCTTCCCTGTCCCGGATTCACTGCCGCCGGAAATGAACTCATGGCAGGAGGACCTGGTAGGGATCGGAGCCTACTTGGATAACGCTTTCCAGCTGCCCCCGGTTGGCGTTGCAAACCGCGAGGGCACCCTGCTCCGGCATGACGACCCAGAGCTGGCGGTACGCCTGGTCGAAGGACATCAGGCCGGGGCTGCCAGGCAGATTGATCGAACCGAATTCGATGCCGACATCGGGCCTGATAACCGCGAGATTCCGGCAGGAGGGAACCGAGGCGTACAAGCGGCGCGTCCGGGGATTGACCGCCAGCCCGGCAACGGACCCACAGATATTCAGATCGCCTCCGCTTTCCTCGCTTGCCAGGTTGAAGGACCGGATCCTGCGCTGAGCCGATCCCCCCAGGAACAGCAGGCGCGACTGTTCGTCGATCACGACTTCGACCGGCGCGGACAACAGGGTCAGGGAGCTGGTGATGATACCTGACCCCGGATCCACGATCTGGACCCGGCCTTCATCCTCGCAGGCCACGTACAGTTTTCCGGAGACCGGATCCTGGGCGATGGATCCGGGGCCTTCGCCCAACGCCACCCTGAACTGCTGCTGCATGGACCATACGGACAGTGAGGTCAGCGTCCGGGAACCGGGACTGAGTACGTAGAGGGTGGCCTCGTCCCCCGACAGGAGCAGGCGGGTGGGATCGTCCCCGAACTGCAAGGGGACGATGTTGTTCAGACGGAGCGATATCGCATCCACGACGGCGATGGCGTCCTGTCCGGCCAGGGCGACGAACAGGGTCTGGTTGTTGCGGGAATAGGCCAAGCCACGGGGATCGTCTCCCACCCCGAGGGCGCCTACCACCCGGCTGGTCAGCCGATTGATGATCACCACGGAACCACTCCCGGCGCTGGAAACGAAGGCCAGGGAACCCAGAGGGGGAACCACCGGCACCTGGATCTCGAAGTCCGGAGAATGGTATTCCGCTTCAGGGTCGACGGCGGCGGGCCGCCACAGCAGGAAAATGGTGGTGGTTTGCCCTGCCGGAAGTTCGATGTCCAACGGTACGGACAGGCCGTCCGGCGGGGGGGCGGGAACAACTTCAGCGACACCGACCTGGCCGGTGATTTTGGAGATGGCGAAATGGAGCGAGGAATAAAAACCGGAGGGCACCTCGGCACTGGACAGCAGGATCTGCTTCCCGGCGAGGTTCTCCGAAACTAGATCGCCCGTTTCCCTGGACAACGGAACCGAATGTTCCGAGCTACGGAGTTCCAGGCCCTCCAGGGCAAGCTCGACCGAAACGACCGACCCGGGCACCTCCAGAAAGACCAACAGCCTGGAATCCCCGGCGGCGACGACGGGAAAAAAGATCAGAAATGAACAGGCAGGAAGTAAAACAATTGCCCGCCCGATTCCAAGCAATCTGTGAAGCAAGATGCCTCTCCTGTCTTGAAGGCAACGCCCGGGCCGAGCGGCCCGGGCGTCTCGGGATGATACCAAAGTACCACCGATATTCAAACATGTGGTTCCCTAGGGAACCGGAGTGGCATCAACAAGCTCGTCGAATTCGTCTTTCTTGTGGCACTTGTTGCACAGCGAACGCTGGAACCCGGTGTAGGGGTTATGAATCGCATACGATCCGGATTCCTGACCATCTTCCGCCAGATGGGTCACGCTGAAGTCCCAGCGACCGGCGTCCGGGGCCGAAGTGGCGTGGGCGCGGTGGCAGGTGATGCAGGAGACCTGGCTGCTGGCGGAGGGGCCGGCGGTGCTGAAATTGGTATTGGCGGCATCCTCGAAGGGAACTTCCATCAAGTAGGCCGTGGCAGCCGCGCCACCGATAAGATTGTCGGAACCGTTGTACAGGTTGTAGGTCAAGGCAATGGTTCCGCCCAAGGTCGAACCCGAGGGGTGGATCAACTTGGTGTTGTTGTTGTGGAAATCACCGTGGCAGTTGCCGCACCAAGCGCTCATGCCGCCATTGTAGGCGGTGTGGTAGGTACCGCTGACGCCGGCGAAGATGCTGACACCCACGGCGTCCGGAGCCGGGTTGGTGAAAGAAAAGCCGTCAGGACCGCGGCCGACGCCATACAGGAACCGGAAGTCGGTCGAACCATGGGGATCATGGCAGCTGGAGCAGCCCATGATGCCTGCCGGAAAGGTCCCACCCGGAGCCGTGGTCAGCGTGGCATCCGCAGTCAAACCGTACTCCGCGGCAACGAGGTTGTGACCGGCCGCGTCACCGGGGATGGGATTGCCCGCACCGCCGTGGCCGTCGTTCAGGTTGTCTTCGTCCAGGAAGATGAAGTTTCCGCCTTCACGCTGGGCGGGAGGATTCAGCGGATCGCCGCCGATCGGGTAGGTCCGATCCAGGTGATCATGGCAGGCGATACAGACAGAGCTGGGATCAGCCTTGTTCAGCAGGAAAGCGTTGCCATTGGGGTTGGCGGGATCGACAAGAACCCCGTCCTGGCTGTTGTGCATGGTATGGCAGCCGTTGCAATGGGCAACACCACCGTCGTGGAAGGCGACGGCGGGATAGGCCAAAAAGCACAGGCCGATGGTGATGAGGAGAGCTTTTCTCATTCGGAAACCTCCGGATAAGACACAGTGTTCGCATCATGTGCGTTGTTGAAATCCGACGAGGGGAATTCCCCGTCTCGCGGGTGGATAGAACGAGAATTGTCGGACAACCTCCTTTGAGTTGCTACGTCAGGGTTACCGGCCGCGACGGGCACGCCGGAAAGTTCCGGGGCGGCGGCCTGCTCATTCAAATCGTGGCCCGCCTTGGTCCGGATGAATTCCGGGATGGCGCAGACCTGGATCTTGTTGCGGAAAAGCTGGCCGATGATGGCCCGATCCGCAGAAGGAACGGACAGCAGAGAAGGGCCCATGAACCAGCCGGGACTGATACCTTTGCCCCCGAATTCGCCCAGGAACTTCTTGTCGGCAGAAAAACACACGACGCAGTACCGGTTGCGGTCCAGGACCATGATCAGGCCCTCGGGCGAAACCTCGACGGCCACCGGGAAATTCAGCGTGCCGGGTTTGCTGCCGAAATAGCCGATCGACCCCAGATATTCCCCGTCGGTGGAATAGGTGTAGACGGTGCCGATATTGCTGACCGGGATGTAGAGGGTATTGCCGGAGCAGGCCATGGTGCCAAGGGCGTAAGCGCCTTTTCCCATTGCCGTGTCGTCGGACAATTCGGCGGCCAGCTCGACGTCGCGTTCGAGGTTGATCGTGTTGGCGAGGACGTCGTCATCGCCGATCACCAGGATCCGGCGGCCCCGATGGTCGAGGGCGAACAGGGTCCCCTGGTCATCACAGGCCAGGTAGCGCAACACGACCGGAACGCCGGCCAGCACCCGGGGAATATCGATGACGCCCAGTGGAGCGCCGTCGAAGTCGAATCGATGAAGCACCTGTCCCTCGGGATCGGAACCGAGGATGTAGATGAAGCCCTGCGGATCGGTCGTGATATCCCGCGGGGTGGTCATGATCTCGGTGAGAGAGAACGAAAACTTGAAGACTCCGTTGGCGCCGAAAATCAGGATGCGGTTGTTGCCCGAGTCCCCCACCAGGATCTCATCGTGGAAGCGATCGTAATGCAGGGCGCTCGGACGCAGGATGGTTTCACCGAAGCCCGGCAGCTTGATGTCGCGGATGAATTCCGCGGGCACGGCAAGTTCAGCGGCCCTGAGGCTTCCGGCCGGCGCCAAACAGACCACAACCAACAAAAGACCCAGGACGATCCGTCCCCAGTCGAGTGGCGTGTGACCTTTCTGCTGCCGTTCCATCAAGATTCCGGTCCTCTTTTTGGCAACCATTAATCGTTAATTTCTTATCAACACCCCAACGTTATCATCGAATTGTCATGGTAGTCAACTGGGAATTATTCGGATGAAGAGGATAAACAGGTATTACTTATGATGATTAACTTCTAAATCCAATGATTCCAATAGGTCATAACAAATTGATATTTTGAACCAAAATCCCCATTCAATTGTAAAAATATCAGAAACTCCACTCCATGGCCGAATAAAATCCGAGTTCAAATGAGGGATATTCAGGAAAATTGGTATTTTATTTGTTTCCAAGTAGTTAAAAGACTGCTATTGCGCCCTGTAAAGTCCTGCGGGAAAGTTCGTCATCAATAAGTCACAGGGGGAAACCCCGAACCTGTTAATTTCCCAGCGGATGCTGGAGGAAAAATAACGTTGAGGGATTCTGTCTCGATTCATCTATTGTATTTAATCCCAGTCACTTGACCAATATTCGGTCTTGGCTGGGCATTCAGGGGATTCCGAGGACGCCAAGTCCTTTCCAAGCGGCTTTTCCAGGTTGACTATAATAATACTGGAGATGTTCTCCCCCTCCCGCCCCCGCTCTGATGGGTCCGGATACACGAAGGCCCCCCGGACTCGAACATCCGAAGGGCCTTACATTTTCTCCAAGAATTGTATTGTCCAGCCCGCGCAATCCGCAGCCGCGTCTTCGCGGCGAGAACCTCCCGGGCCGAATAATGAATTCCCGGCTACATGTCCAGGGCCATGCGCTTCTTGTCCTTGATCCGCCGCTCGTACCACCAGACCAGGATCGGGCTGGCGATGAACATCGAGCTGTACGTACCGACGAAGACGCCGAAACACAGGGCGAAGGCGAAGTCGTGGATCACCGGGCCGCCGAGGAAGTACAGGGTCGCCGCCACTAATATAGTGGTCAGCGACGTGAGCAGGGTACGGCTGAGGCACTCGTTGATGGACCGGTTGATGACCTCGCGGTAGCTCTCCTTGCGCCGCAGTTTCATGTTCTCCCGGATGCGGTCGAACACCACGATGGTGTCGTTCAGCGAATATCCGATGATGGTCAAAAACGCCGCAATGATCTGCAGGCTGATCTCGAAGTTCATCAGCGAGAAGACACCCAGGGTCAGGGTCACGTCGTGCACCAGGGCCATGATCGCGGCGATGCCGTAACGGAACACGAAACGCACGGTGATGTAGATAACGATCAACACCAGGGCCGCCACGACCGAGTTGATGGCCGCGGTCCGCAGCTCCCCGCCGATCTTCGGCCCGACGCTCTCTTCGCGCCGCAGCTCGATTTCGATTCCGCTCAGACCCGCCCGCAGGTCGCCCAGCAGGATCTGGGCGGCGTCGAGGGTCTTTTCCCCGGACACGGTGGACACGCCCGTATTGCCGGCCTTCTCGTCACCGGCCGCGGCCAATTCGACCACATCTTCCGGGGTGGGGAACGTGATCAGGAACTCGTCGACGGATCCGAACTCCGTCACCTGGATGCCCTCGTACCCCTGATCCTCGAGAGCCGAACGGATTTCACCGACCGTCGGCACCGGATCCATCTTCACCTGCAGCACGGAACCGCCGGTAAAATCGATGCTCAGCCGCGGCCCGCGGTGGATCAGCATGGTGGCCGCGCTTACGATCACCAGGATCGCCGAAATGGTGAAGGCGACCTTCATGGCGCCCACGAAATTGATCTTGGGATCCCTGAAGAATTCCATCGTCTTTTCCGACCTTTCCCGGGCGGCTTTCACCCGGAGCGACGCCCCTTGCGGCGGGGCAAAAATTGAACGTCCGCCCGGGCGGACTAGATGCTTAACTTCTTCCTGCCCTGCTTCCGCGTCATTAATTCCATGATGACGCGGGTCATGATCAGGGCGGTGAACATACTCGTCAGGATACCGATGCTCAGGGTGACGGCGAAACCCTTGATGGGCCCGGTGCCGAACCACAGCAGGATGCCTCCGGCGATCAGGGTCGTCACGTTGGCGTCGATGATGGTCCGGGTCGCGTTCGAATAGCCGGACTGCACCGAAGCGCGGATGGTCTTGTCCTTGCGCAGCTCTTCGCGGATCCGCTCGTTGATCAGCACGTTGGCGTCCACGGCCATGCCCACGGTCAGGATTATGCCCGCGATGCCCGGCAGCGTGAGCACCAGGTCGAACTGGGCCAGCACCGCCATCAGGATGATGATGTTGCTCACCAGGGCGATCACGATCACAATGCCGGCCTGGCGGTAGTAGACCAGCATGAAGATGATGACCATAATGGAGCCGTACATGGCGGCGGTGACCCCCATGCGGATCGAATCGCTGCCCAGGCTCGGCCCCACCGTGCGCTCCTCGGCGATGTAGACGTCGGTGGGCAGGGCGCCGGCGCGCAACAACAGCGCCAGGTCGCTCGCTTCGGCGTTGGTGAAGTTGCCGGTGATGGATCCGGACCCGCTGGGAATCTTGCCCTGGATCACGGGGGCGGACGAAATCCGGCCGTCCAGTGAAATGGCCAGGAAGCGGCCCACGTTTTCACCGGTGACCTTGGCGAAAGTGCGCGCGCCGCGGTTGTTCAGCGAGAAATTTACCTGCCAGGAGCCCGGCCGGTCGGGGTTGGCCGTCGAAAGAGCGTCCGTCAGCTGGTCTCCCGTGATGACGGATTTGGCTTCGATCAAGTACAGGGGCCGCAGCATCTGGCCCTGTCCGAAATTCATCGGGTCCATTTCCAGTTGGAATTCCATTGTGCGCAGCTTGCGCGCTGTGCGGTGGTCGTCCAGCATGGCCTGCAGTCGATCCACGTTCTTTTCCTCGACGAACAGGGGGGTACTGGCCAGGACGCCCGGCTGGGCGATCAGCAGACCGGTGAAGGGATGTTCCTTGAGGTAGGCCTCGTCGGCCACTTCCAGGGAATCGTCACCCCCGAGGACATCGTCCAGGTCGCCGAAGGGACTCGACGCCGTGTCGATCTCGGCGGTCGCGGCGGTGTCGCCCTCCGCGGCGGCGACCTCCTGTGGGTCCGCAGCATCCTCGGCCGATCCGGTTTCAGTGGCGGTCTCGGTGGTGTCCGCCGCGGCGGCGTCAACCAGGAACAGCTTGTCCAGCTTTTCCAGCGCCCCCTGGATCTCGGTGTCGGGGCGAACCAGGCGGAATTCCAACCGGGCGGTCTTGCCCAGCAGTTTCTTGGCCCTCTCGGGATCCTGCAGGCCGGGAAGCTTCACGACGATCCGGCTGGACCCGAAGGTGGTGATCTCCGGCTCGGACACGCCGAACTTGTCGATCCGGTTGTAGAGGATCTCCTTGACCCTCATCTGGGCGTCTTCGGCCTCGCTGGCGTTCATGCCTTTCTGGTCGACTTCCAGGACCAGGTACATGCCGCCCTTGAGATCCAGTCCGCGCCGGATGGCCCCGGCGTCGATCTCGGCGATTTCCGCCAATCGCTCGGGATTGTCCTTGGCGGCTTCGCGTTCCGCCGGAGAGATGGACAAGGCCTTGAAGGTCGGCAGCAGCCCGTAGAGGGAAAACAGAAGGATGGCGGCTGTCAGCCCTGCCCTGATCTGCAGGGAACGGTTCATGGTTCAACTCCCCATGGTCACAACGAACTCACAACGAACTCAC
>CBDURF010000042.1:0-22930 GCA_965369705.1 uncultured bacterium | reverse complement strand
CGGGCTCACCGCCAGGGGATCACCCTGCCCGGGTCCGTCGGCCACCAGGTAAGGCAGACCGTTGCCGGCGGCCCCGTACCCCTTGACCTTGGCCAATCCCAAATGCGTATCGGCCTGGTCCAAGCCACTGGTGGTGATGGACAGGGTGTCGAAGCAGAAGGAACTCCTGACCGGATCCCCGGCGCCGGGGCCGGCAAGAGCTTCGGCCACGGCCCGGGCCCAGGTTGGGTCAACGGACGGCGGAAGTCCCTGGGCCCCCAACTGGACCTTCAGACCCCACCGGGAGTTTGGCCCGGCGGCCCCGCTCAGGCCGAGCCGGGCGACAAGCTCCCCCAGACCCGGTCGCAAATCAATCGGGGTCAACTCATGCCCGGCGTCATGCTCAACGGAATGGAAGAACACTTCCGTAGCCATGATGCGGTTCAGCCCCCCCCGTTCGTCGCACGGGCAAGGTCCCTGAGCGCCAGCATTTCCGAAACGGTCACGAACCGGACTCCCTCCTCGAGGAGCCGGGGAATCTCCCGGGCCAACACCTCGGCCGTCGCACGGTGCGGATGGCCGATTCCCAGGGCAAATCCCGAAGACCGGGCGGACCGGACCAGAACGTCCAGATTGGCCTTGATGGTGGCCTGGTTCTTATTGTCGAAATCGAGGAAGATCCGGTTCTTCGCCGTTGGCAGACCGGCTTTCTCGGCTTCGGCGTACGCCACCGACTTGGCCGTGGTCAGGCTGTCGATGAACAACAGGTCCCGGCCGCGCAGGGCCTTCATCAGGGCGACCATGGTCTGCCGGTCACTGGTCGCCGCGCTGCCCATGTGGTTGTTCACGCCGGTAACCATCGGCAGGGCGGCCAGGGCTTCGTCGATGCGGGCTCCGATGGCCTCCTGGCTCATGCCCACCATAACGGCCCCGGGTCCGGGATCGGGATCGGGAAAGCCTTGGGGCTCCATGGGCAGATGAAGCAGGATCTCTCTCCTCCTGGCGGGAATCTTGCGCTCCCGGGACCCCATGCCCACCTCCACGAAACAGCCCAGATCCAGCCTTTGCCGCCGGCTCGAATCAGGTTTTCCGGTGGTCGGTCGATTATCCCGGACGCGGCCGGGAGGCAGCAAAAGGTCGGTGCCCTGCAGGGCGAAATGCCGCGAGTAGGGCAGCCCCGGCAGGATGGCCATGGTCACCGGCGCCGGTAGCGACAGGATGGCCAGGGCCGCCTCGCTCTTGCTGTAGCCCCAGTCGTCGATGATGAGCGCCACCACCGGACCGTCGTCCGCAGCTAGACGGGACCACGCGGTCGACCGGGGTCCGTCTCCCCAGCGCACGTCGGGACGGCGGCCGGCGCGGTACAGGACCAGGGTATGGGTCGGCCGGCCCGGCACGCCCACGTCCACCCGCAACATGTCCTTTTCCTCGTTGGGCCTGGTCTGGTCCTCGGGCAGGCGCCGGACCGGGAACAGACGTTCGGCCCAGAGCACCCGGGCCCCGTGGGACTCGGCAGATTCGGCCACCCTGCCCTGCAGGTCCCACCACGTGATGTCCCCGCTGACGGGAACGGCCCGGCAGCGTACCGCGGCTCCGGGACCGAACTGGGGCGCCGGCCAGTCGTGATCTTCCGGCCGGCCCGTGGCGGGATCTCCCGTCGCGTCCACCGGCCCGGACGTGAACCCGGGCAGCGCTTCGGCGAGGGCCTCTTCCACCGTCGTCTGGACGTCGGAGTACATCTTGTCCGAACCGAGGGACAACAAGGTGGCCTGGCCGGAGCCGGTCCGGGCCCACTTAAGCAGACCCACCCCCGCCACCACCACGACCACCGCCGCGCCGATCAACCAGGGCATCACCCGACTCGTCTGCGAGGACCTGGACCGCGACTTGCGGACAGCAGCCGGCCCACCGGTTTTGCGGTTGGACTTTCCACCTGATTTGCGGCGGCGGATGGATTTGGTGAAGGCGCGGTTGAACAGATTCAAGTCGGCGTTTTCCCTTGGCGAATTCCTGATCCGGGCTTCCCTGCCCGGACGGCTGGTCTCCGGTGGATGAACAGGTCCGGCCATATTAGCCGAGAAGGGGTTTCCTGGCCAGACCCGAGCCGCCCCCGCGGGAAAAAAGCGAAGGGAGCCGTGAAGCTCCCTCCGCGAGGGATGGGGATCAAGGTCGGGACCGGGTCAGGAATCGCCCGGGGTCGTGAGGTCCACCTGACCGATCATCTGGTAATACTGCTTGGTGGTGCCCTCGTGCACGGAATCCCGGCTGGTCACGTAGAACTTGATCGTGCCGGCGACCTGCAGGGTCGAAAAGTTCTGGCCGCGGTCGAACAGGAATACCACGTCGAAGGGAGCCCACTCGGCGTTGGGAATGGTGTCATCCGGCGGGGAAGTGACCCAGGCGTCCAGCGCCGCGAACGTGCTGAAGGAGATGTTGAGCACGCCAGGTACCAAATCCCCTTTGGGATCTATCACCGAATCCCCGGAAAACATGCGCTCGTGGATCCTCAGTTCCTCGTTCACGTCGAGCGTGGTCCCGACATCCGGGAATTCCTGCGAGGTCGCATCCTGCAGGATGGTCAGGAAATCCGGATGCATGATCTTGCGGTATTCGTTGAAATCCCGGGTTTCGTAGATGGCCTGGAAGTTCGCCATCAACACATCGGGAGATCCGGGAAAGGGCAGCGGATCCTTGACGATGGGATCATCATTGTTGACATCCTCACCGGGCGAGAAAATGCAACCGGCGGGGGCGATCAACAGGGCAAACGCCGCCAGCAGCAGAAAAAACTTCGATTTCATCACACTATCCTCCAGCAGGCCGGGGCTTCCCCTGAGATCGTTTCCTAAGGGGCCGTAGGGGTACGGATCAGAAGCCCGCTTGTTTTTGAGGGAACCATCAGCAATTTTAACATATAGAACGACTATTGGCTACCAAAAGTTCCGCGCAACACCCCCATAGTGTTGAGAAGCTGGCCGGAGTCCGGGTCACTTTCCCCCTGGAGATCTCTCCACTCGTAAATATACCAAAAATTCGCCTCGAGTCTAAAAATAACGTCGCATTTGCCCCGGTAGCGAACCACGGACCCGTCCGCGTCGTTGGTCACCACCAGGTCGTAAATTATATCCTCAATGGTCATTTCGCCACCCGATTGGGGAGGAAAAACAAAGCCGTCCTCGCTCATCTTGGCGACGATGCTGACCCCGCTGTTGTAGAAGTTGTTGATGAAAGTCACTTCCCGGGCGCGGTCCCAGCCTTCGAAGGTTCCCGGCGGAAACTGGTCCCTGGCCCCATCATCCGGAATATACCGGAATTCGATCTGGCTGATGTTGTCCTCCCAACCCGGCGCATGCGAAGCCAGCAGCGACTTCTCCAAATTGGCCCATACGTTGGCGGGCGAGCTCCTGGGCAGGTAACTGATCTCGACGCCGGTGCCAGGCGATTCGGGCTCCCGCGGGGAGAACAGGCAGCCCGACAGCAGAGCCGCCGCCGTCAACATCCCGGCCGCAACGAGCAGGTTCCTGCCTGCGCGGGGCATCATGCCGTTAAGGCCCATCCTCATCTAAAACTCCCATTTCAGCCAGATGTCCGCTTCCCAGTAATCGGAACTCGTCTCGGTCACGCTGGGTCCGAAGGCATTATACTTCCGGACCATGGCGGAAAGTTCCAAAGGATTTTCCTTGAACCACTTTCGGCGCACCTGGGCGCCCATCCACATCTCGCCCGAAAAGGTCTTGGTGGTGGTGTTCCTCGCACCGTACGTGTCCCGATTGTCCCGGGTCCGGTAGGTGGAAGCCTCGAGGGTGACCCCATGGGCGACGAGGAACTTCATGGCCATTTCTATCTTGCTGGTCGTCTGGTTGAGGTCGCGATGATAGAACACGTTTCCGGAGGCGTCGGCGCCGGTCTTGGTGGCGGAAAACCGCTTGTTGTAGTCGTGACGCAGGATGATGTTCAGGCGCTTGGTGGGATCGATGACGACCTTGGTGGCCAGGTTGCCCCGCTTGTTGTAGTCATCCGACCGGTTGACCGATTCCAGGCCGGAAAACGAAAAATCGGTGTACTGGATGTAGACCCGGTAGCTCTGGTCCAGGCTCAGCCAGGGCGAGATTGTCCAGCCGTATCCCGGGGACAGCTCGTAGGAATCCTTCACGTTGTTGTTGGAGGACCGGGATTCCCGGATGTTGAAATCCTGAATCCGCTGATAGGCGAAAACCATGGTGACGCGAAACTTATTGATCCAGTTCCGGTCCAGCCGGGCGCTGAAATCGGCCTGGTGCCTGTCCTTGTCGTTTTCGTTGTGACGATTCTCCGCGATGTTCTGGACCAGCCCCTCGTGATACCGCAGGTTGAGTCTGGTTTTCTTGAACAGGTCGCGGAAATATTTGAACTCGTAATCCCGCGATTTGTTGTACTGCTTGCCGCGGTTTTCGGTCGCGCCCTTGTAGCGTTGATCGTCCCACTTCCAGAGGTAGTCGTAACTGACGGCAAAGGAATCACGGCCCGAGGCAAAGGTCAGGGACAGATCCATCACGTCCTGTTCCCTCTGCTTCAGGCCCACCCCGCTCTGGGCGTAATCGAGGTCGTTGGTCAGACGGGTAAACCTGGTCGCCACCCCGAACCGGCCGAAACGGAAATTGTTTTCCAGTTCGTAGGAAATCGCGTCGGTGGTCTCTAGTTCGCTGACCACTTTCTTGTCCTCGGCCACGCCCACGGTATCGATCAGGCCGTTGCTGTTCTTCTTGAAGTCGAGGTATTTCTTCTGGAAGTTGCTGCGGGTGACGGCCACCCGGCCGTTGGCGAAGGACTGGCTGTAGTAGACCCCGAAGCCCAGGGTGTCTCCGCTGGCGGTCGAGGTCTCGGTGGTGTTGCCCAGGGCGCGGTCACCTTCGAGGGTCATGCCGAAAAGGCGCCCCGCGATCCTGACCCCTTCGGCGACGCCCATGTCGGTCTGGATCCCACCGTCGATCGCAGATTCCTTGAAGTCGTTGCGCTGGTTCTGGTTGACACTCTGCTGTTTTATGGTTCGCGCGGACATCTTGGCGGTATGATTCAGAAAGCCGGTCTTGAAATTGGGCTTCATGACGTTGAGGCCGGCCTGTTTCTGGTCCCGTTTGGAAAGGTTGGCGTAACCGGCGGTGTTGGTGGTCCTGTCCTCGCTCCAGTTCCAGGAACCGTTCAAGGTCATGATCACCGGCAAAAGGTCCCCCAGCCCGTAGGTGAACACATTATTCTTTTTCTGGACGGTCTTGTCCTGCTTGCGATACTCCTCCCAGGACCACTTGAAGGTGTTCTTGAAGAGGGAATTCTTCTTGAATTTCAGGGACGTGACCAGGTCCCCGTAGTAGGTGTATTGCCGGACATTAGCCAGGGCGCCGCCCTTGGGGGTGTTGGTCAGGTCCTTGAAGAACGGCTCGACCTCCACCGGAACCTCCTGAACCTGGTCGGAATTCTCCATCATGGCCTGGATCTTTTCCATCGTGGTCATTTCGGATGTTCCGGCGCCGGATCCATCCGGCACGGAGGTGGTATCGGCCTCCGCAGCCAGGCTGTCGGCGGAGGAGCCGGCCGGGGACGGATCAGGCTCCTGGGCCATGGTGGATTCGAACCCGCAGGCCCCCAGCGCCAGAACGGCAAGCACGACCAGACTCATGCCGCGCCCCGTGTTCAACCCTCGTCCTTTCGGGTCAGGGCTGCGGCCAGGCGCTGGAATCCCGCACGATCGATCTGTTCCGGCCGGCTATCCGGATCCACGCCGATTCGGGCCGCGAGTTCATCCACGGCTTCGGCGTCCAGATCAAAATGTCCGCGCAGCAGTGTCCGCAATTTCTTCCGCCTTTGGCCGAACAGGGTCTTCACCACCGAGGCGAAATGATCGAGATCCGCCTGTGACCAGCGCCGATGGGGCAGCAGCCGGACGATGGCCGATTCAACCTCGGGCCGGGGCCAGAAAACGGAGGGAGCGACTTTGCGAATGATCTTGACCTCGAACACGGACCCCAGGACGACGGCCAGGATTCCGTAATCCCGGCCACCGGGCGTCGCCGCCAAGCGCTCGGCCACCTCTTTCTGCACCATGAATACGGCCCCACTGATGATCTCGCGCAGATCGGCAATCGCGAACAATACCTTACTGGTCAATACGTAAGGTAGATTGCCGGCGATGACCGGGTGTTCACCGGCCGCTGCCGCGGCCGCGGCCCAGTCCAGCTTTGCCAGGTCTCCCTCGATGAGATGGAATTGTTCCCGTTGCCCGAATTCCGCCCGCAAGAGCCGGCAGAGGTTGCGATCCACCTCCACGCAGACCACTCGGGAGGCGGCTGGCAGCAGATGAGCGGTCAGGGCTCCGGCGCCCGCGCCCAGTTCCAGGACGCAGTCGCTGACGGCCAGGGTTTCCTGGGCGATGGCGCGGGCCAGGTTGCCGTCCACCAGGAAATTCTGCCCACGCCGTTTGACCGGACGAATGCCGTACTTGCGCAGAAGTGTGTGTTGGCTTTCGCTCAAGAAATACTCCGTACAGCCTGGGTCCAGGGCACCGGACATTACAGGGCGGCCGGTTCGCCGAACATCCCGTGAAAGGACTCCGTCGTCCGGCGGTCGACCGCGACCGGATCCATTTCCAGGATTTCGGCCACTTTTCTCAGAGTGTGAGGCAGATAAGCCGGTTCATTCCGCTGGCCGCGATAAGGCACCGGCGGCAGCCAGGGGGCGTCCGTTTCCAGCAGGATCATGTCCACACCCGCGGTGGCCACCAGATCGGGCAACAAGCTGTTTTTATAGGTCACCGGCCCGCCGATGCCCAGCAAAAATCCTCGCTCACGAGCCCAGGCGACAGCATCCTCGTCGCCGCTGAAGGAATGGAGAACGCCCCCCCGGCGGGGAACGCCGCACCTGTCGATGTGCTCCAGGATTTCGGGCCAGGCGTCCCGCACGTGAAAAACGACGGGCAGGCCCACCCTGTCGGCCAACGCGAGCTGGGCGGCCAGGGCCGCGTGCTGGGCGGGCCGGGGCGAAAGGTCCCGATAATAATCCAGACCGATTTCCCCGATGGCGACCACGCGGCGTTCGGCCGCCATCTCCGCCAGGGTCTCCAAAGCGCGTTCGCCCGCGGTGGTCGGCCGCCCCTCCTCGTCGGCCAGCAACAGAGCATCATGGGGATGGATGCCGACGGCCGCCAGGATGCCGGGATCTGCGGCGGCCAGGGCGATGGATTCTCGGCTGGAGTCCAGATCGTATCCCACATTGAGAAACCCGGTGACCCCCTCTCGACGGGCCCGGGCCACTACGTTTTCCGCCTCCCCGGCGAACTCCCGGCGGTTCAAATGAACATGACTGTCGATCAATGGCGTCCTCCACCACGGGGAGGGGTGTCGCACCCGCCGCCGTTGCAGCCTTTCTCATCCTGGCCGCCGCGGGATTCCCGGGGTACGGGAAGATTCCGATCCTCGTCCCATTGCAACCTGTCGGCCGGCCATTCGGTCAGCCCTTCCTGACCGGGCCTGGTCACACTGATCATTTCCTGCAACAGATTGATTTTCCGAACAGTTCCCGATCCTTCAGGAGTGAAAACACATGAACCCACGCGGGGCAGATAACGGCGGGCCCGGCGGTACACCTCGTTCTCATAGGTCAGGCAGCAGCGGAGCCGCCCGCAGGGGCCCGACAATTTGCTCGGATTCAGGGGCAATTGCTGGATCTTGGCCATCTTCAGGGTCACCGGTACGAATTCGTGAAGGAAGGTGGAGCAGCAGAATTCACGACCGCAGACACCGAGGCCTCCCTTGAGACGGGCCTCGTCCCTGACGCCGATCTGGCGCAATTCGATGCGGGTCCGGAAAATGCCGGCCAGGTCGCGGACCAGTTCCCGGAAGTCGACCCGTTTTTCCGCGGTGAAATAGAAGGTGATCTTCTTGTGATCGAATTGCCGCTCGACGGTGACCAGGTTCATCTTGAGCTTGCGGGCCTTGATCTTTTCCCGGCAAATATCCCAGAATTCCCACTCATCCCCCCGGTTGTCGTGCAGGCGGGCCAGATCCCGCGACCCGGCGACCTGCACGACGCCCTGCTTGTGGGCCAACTTCCACCACTCGGTCTTGCCGGGGCCGACGTAATTGATCTGTCCCATGTCCCGACCCCGGTCCGCTTCCACCAGGCAGTACTGGCCGACGGCCAGCTTAAGATTACGCCGGTTGTGGTAATAGCCCTTGCGATGGCCCTTGAACTGGACCAGAACCAGCTCTTCCCTGGCCCTGTCGCCGTCAGGAACGAACCGTCCCGGAGGCCTTGTCTCGTTCGGCATGATCTATCAGCCCTTCGAACAATACGGCCATGGCCAGACCGATATTGATATTCCTGTCGATTTCCCGGCGCGAGGCTTCGATACGCTCCATGTCCTCAAGCAGGGATCGCGTGCGGCGGGTCGCAGCCGCCCGGGCAGTCAATTCCGCGGAAGCGGGCAAACGGGGGCGCCTGTCTTCTCCCAGTTCCAGCCGGAGCACCGCATCACTGTAATGGAGATTGAGCAATTCGCATAGCTGGATGGCGCGGTCCCGCCGCAGCGGTCCACTGTCGGCCACCAGCTTCTTGGCGTCGGCGTCCGCCGGCAAGCACAGGTGGGACATGTGGCCCCGATGGAGCTCGTCCGCGGCGATGGCGGCCATGGCCCGGTCACCGCGATGGATCCCTTCGAAAAGGCGGCCGGCCCAGTCCAGCACGATCCGCGCTTCCTCTCCGAGCAGGGCCAGACCCCGCCTCGCGTTGCCTTCGGCGGTCCGGGCGGCGGCGCTGGCCTGCGTTTCATCGACCCCGCCGATATCCACCAGCAGCCTGGTCAGTTCATCCTCGGCCCAGGGTTCGAAGCTGATTTTCTGGCAGCGGGACAGGATGGTGGGCAGCATTCCGGCGGTGCCCGTGGTCAGCAGGAAGATCACCGTGGCGGGCGGAGGTTCCTCGAGGGTCTTGAGAAAGGCGTTGGCCGCCGCGGGGTTCATGCGGTGGCCGTCGGCGACGATCGCCACCTTGTAGGAACCCTGGAAGGCACGGCGGCGCAGGAAATGGATCAGCGACCGGATGGTCAGGGGTTCGGGATTTTCCGGATCGCCGATGCGGACCTGGGCCGTGGCGGCCGCGGGATCCTGGTGGAAGGGATTGGCGATCTTCTTTTCCAGGAGGCTGCGCACCCCGGCGTCGTCCAGGCTGGCGGGCGCGGGGCCTATCCAGCGGATGTCCGGATGCTGGAAACCGAGCGCTTTGACGCAACTCTCGCACAGTCGGCCGGACTCGCAGGAGGCGGGAGAGGAACAGTTCAGCAGCCGGGCGAATTCAAGGGCGGTATTCTCCTTGCCCGACCCCTCGGGGCCGATTAGAAGAAAGGGCTGGCCGAGTTTCCCGGCCTCGCGCACCCTTTGCAGCTTATCGAGAACGGCCGGACGGCCGAGAAACTGGCTCCTGCCCAAGGCGATGCTCCCATCCCGGTTGAACTGAACAACCTGGGCCGGTCACAGGGACCGCCGAACTACCGGTCAACGGGATCGCAGCCAATCGGCGGGATCCAGGGGCGTACGCCCCTGCCGCACCTCGAAGTACAGTTGGGGTTCATCACCGGTGGCGGGCCGCCCGACTTCGGCAATGACCTGACCCCTGGCGATCTTTTCACCCTTGGCTACGAATACCCCCTCCAGATGTGCGTACAGGGTATAGTACCCGGCACCGTGGTCAAGGATAACGCATTGGCCGAAACCGGGCAAATGATCCGAGTATTCGACGGTTCCGTCGGCGACCGCCGCCACCGGGGAGCCTGAGGGCGCGGCGATGTTGAATCCGTTGTTGAGGGTGACGGTCTTGAATTTTGGATGCACCGAGCGGCCGAAGCCCCGGATCAGCTTGCCTCGCACCGGCCACTCCAGATTTCCGGCCAGCATCACGAGGGCATTGTCCCCCGCCTGTTGCCGGGCGGACCGCTCGACCCGCACCTGTTCCAGATCCGTCAGGACGTAGGAAAGTTTCTGCTCGTTGAGCCCCATCTGGAGCAGCTCGTTCTTCAGGTCCTTGCGCTCGGTCTCCAGGTCACGCAGGGCCCCCATCTCTTCGGCCATCAATTCTTCCAGCCGATCGTTCTCCTGGTTCTGCTCCTGGCGGGTCTGCCAGATTTCCGCCAGAGCCACGTTCAGCTGGCGCTGCTCACGTCGGAGGATCTGTCCCTCGGTCCGAACCTCCTTGAGCATGCCGGCCTCCAGGCGAGCCAGGGTCCGACTGACCTTGACGCCGGTCAGGAATTCGGAAAAGCTGCCCGAAATCATGACCATTTCCAGATCGCTGCGCTGGGAACGGATGTACATGACGCGCAGGCTCCTGGCCAAGGTCTCCCTGCGAGTGGCGAAGGTTTCTCCCCTGATCTCCAGCTCCGCCGCCAGCAACCTGCTGCGTTCCAGGAGCATGATTTCATGCTGGACCATGTCCCCGACGAGCTTGCGGCTCAATTCGATTTCCTTCAGGATCTCCTTGTGTCCCCGCTTGGCCGCGGCTTCTTCCTGGTCGAGATTCTCGATGCGTTGACGGTGATCATTGATCTGCCCACGCAGTCGGTCGAGTTCCGTCGAATTTTCCTGGATGCTCTTCCTCAGAAGGTCGCGGCCCTTGGCCTTACTCGACGTAATTATGACCGGCTGGTCTTCCACCGGTTGGTCCTGGCCCGCGGCCACGGGGATCCAGGGCGGAGCGGCTCCCGTCATCAGGATCAGCAGCAGCATGACGACCGTCACGCGTCTCATCATATCTCGCTTTGCATGGTCAAGTACTTCCGCATGGCGGCATAGCTGCCGGTCAGACCCAACACGATGCAGAACAGGATGAAGCCCGCCATCTGATGGAGCGAAAAGAAGATCACCCCACCCAGCCGGTCGTCCAGAACCCAACCGGCCAAGCCAAGAAGCCCCATGGCCAGGAGCCCTGCGAAAAGACCCTGGATCATCCCCTCGCACAGATACGGGGTCCGGATGAAGGCGTTGGTCGCTCCGACGAGTTTCTGGACCTGGATGACCCGCGCGCTGGCGGCCATGGTCAGTTTAACCGTGTTGGAAATGACGAACACCGCGGCCACGAACACGAGCAGGCCCACGGTCAGGCTGGCCATCTGGAACCGGAAGGTCCAACGTTCCAGAGCGTCGATCCAGCCCTGGTTGAACAGGATCTCCGAGACCTCGTACCAAACGGCGATCTCCTCGCGGATGGCCTCCACCGCTTCCAGGTTGCGGGCTGCCGGTGTCAGAGTCAGGTGGTAGGAGGCCGGCAGGGGGTTGGAATCGAGCAGGTCAACGATTTCGGCATCTGCGCCGAGACCCTCCTTGAACTGGGCAAGGGCGGTCTCGGGGGAGATCCAGGAAACGTTCTGCACTCCCGGAATGACCACCAGTCTCGGCTGAAGCTCCGCCATGTGTTCGGGACCCAGATCGTCATGCAGGAATACCCGTATGTCGATACCCGCCCGGGCCGTTTCCAGCAGGTGGCCCATGTTGAGGGTGGTCAGGGTCAGGATGGCCAGAACCAGCAGGGCGGAACCCATGATCAAGATGGTGACACCGGTGGTCAACTTCCGCCGGTGGAAACCCGCGAAAGACTCCCTGATCAGATAGGCCACCTGGGCATTATTAAGCATGGAGGCGATCCTTCCTGGTGGCCACCCGGTACATCTTGTCGGCCAGGTTCACTTTGCGGTCCACGGGGACCCGCCGTTTCTCGTCCGATTCGATCCGGCCCTTCTTGATCACGATGACCCTCTGCCCGAAGGACTTGACGATTTCGTGATCGTGGGTGCTGAACATCACGCAGGTGCCGGCATCGTTGATCCGGAACAACAGGTCGATGATATCCTGGGCGTTGACGGGATCGAGGTTGCCGGTCGGCTCGTCGGCCAGCAGGATCTTGGGGCTGTTGACCATGGCCCGGGCGATGGCCACCCGCTGCTGCTCGCCCCCGCTCAACTGGCGGGGCAGGCGGTGCCTCTTGTCGTACAGACCCACCTGGGTCAGTACCCGCATGTTGTTCTTGACTATCTGCGCATGTGACACACCCACAACAAGTTGGACAAACGAAATGTTGTCCTCGACACTGCGGTCCTCCAGCAGCCGGAAATCCTGGAACACGAAACCGATCTCCCGGCGCAGTTTGGGAACCTTGCGCCGGCTCATCTTCGAGGACAGCATGCCCCGCACCATGACCTCTCCCTTGGTGGGAAAGGCGTCCATGGCGACCAGCCGTAGAATACTGCTCTTGCCTGCCCCGCTGGGTCCGGTGAGGCAGAGGAATTCCCCATTCGCGACGGTGAAACTGATGTTGTCGATCGCCTTTTGATCATCGTAGGCAAGGTCGACATGGTAGAATCCGATCACCGACCGTGAGTCCAGAGGACCCTCGGTGAACGGACCGGAGTGCGTGCTTTCGGTTTTCAAATCCGCCTCCAGACCGGAGTTATGGCCTGTTTGATAATTGTTTCTCTATTGGCGGCCCATTTTTGGCCTGCCTCCACCCTCCCCTGTTTGCACGATCCGTGCCCACCTGCCCCTCAACGCGGGCCTGACTGAGGCCTGCGGCATGCACAGAGACCCCCGGAACAATCCGCAGAACTGCAAAGTCTGAGAACGTTCCGGGGGTCTCCGTGCTTGCCGCAGGCCGGGTCTAACTCACCAGCGGGGAATTTTCCAGGGGGACATCAGGGCTTCAGCTTTTTTCATCAATGAAGAACTGCTCCCGCAACCCCTCGACATATTCCGCCAGCTCTTTTTCAATCTTCTGGTTTTCCACCATCTGGCGCAGGTTGTCCTTCAACTCCTCGTAGGTGTACATGTGACCGGTGATCCGTTCCTGGATCTGGAAGATGTACCAGCCCGCCGGAGTGAAAATCGGTTCGGTGACCTCGCCGACCTCCGCCTCGGCCAGGGCGGTCTGGAACTGGTCCGACAGATCCTCCAGGAGGAACGTCCCGAGCACCCCGCCGTTGCTCGCCGACAAGGGGTCCCCACTGACCTCCGCGGCAACCAGCCCGAACGGTTCCCCGTTCAGGATCCTGTCGCCGGCAGCTTCGATGACGATCCGCGCGGCTTCCACATCCTCCTGGGCCACCTCGATGGGCAGGAACACCTGGCTGATGGCCCGGCGGCCGTCATCCTGAACGGAATCGAGTCTCACCAGGTGCACACCCATGGAGCTTACCACCGGCTCACTGACCTCGGCGATGGACAGGGCGAAAACCGCCCGGTCCAGATTGGGATCGAACAGGTCGCCTGGCGCCACCACCCCCACCTCACCGCCCCGCTTGGCGTTCGGCCCTTCGGAATACTCGCGGGCCACGTCGGCGAAGGACCGGCCCGCCTCCAGAGCCTCCTGGATTTCGGCCACCTTCGCCTGGATCATCTGCCGCACTTCCACCGACGGCTGGACGGGGATCAGGATGTTGGCAATGGTCAGACTGTCAGGTTCGGCGGGCATTTCATCCAGATGGGCCAGGTAGTAGTCCCGCACCTCGTTTTCAAGAACTTCGATGTTGGGCCGGATGAATTTTCCGACGACCAGGCGGAGATACTGCTGATCCCGCAGCTGGGACTTCATCCTGGCCCGGTAATCCTCCAGCGTCATCCCGCTGCGGTTGAGTTCCCGGCGCAGATTGTCCATGGATCCGAAGTGCTCGACGAACTGGCCGATCTTTTCCTGGACGCTTTCCTCGATCGCCTCCTCGTCCACGGTCATGTCCGCCTGCTTGGCGGCGGCGATGATCAGCTTGCTCTCGATCAGCCGGTCCAGCATCTCCCGGCGCACCTCGGGAGAATCGGTGGGAATCGGCTCGCCCGCATATTCCTTTTCAAGCTTGTAGAGCTCGACTTCGCGGTCCAGATCGCTTTGCAGGATGGCTTCCTCATCGACGATGGCCACGATCCGGTCCACCAGACGCGGCCCTGAGCCCTGGGCCCAGGCACGCGGACCGACCAGGAACACGGCCAACAGGACCGCACAGACGAACAGGCGGGGGACACTGAGCCCCCCACCCGCGGGCAACCTCATGTTGCGGACTTCGGTATTCAACGGCATGGACCTTTCCCCGCGGTCAGATGAGCGGTACCGCGTTTTCAGGCAGTTCTTCCGCCGTCAGTTCCTTCCAGGAGGCCAATCCCGCCAGATTTTCCTCGTGGATCGTCACCGGGATGTTCTCCAGCCACTTGTCCATCATGACTTGGAAGGCCTCCTCCTTGCGGATTTCCTTCATCCGCTTGACGACGGAATCCTTGGCCTCGGACAATTCCAGCAGCCACTCGGGAGTCACCGATTCCAGACGCACGACACCGTAGCGACCGTCGGCCAGGGCGAACGGTTCGCTCAGCTCGCCCGGCTGGATCGAGAACAGCGCGACCGAGACGGGTTCCCCGCCTTTTTCAATGACACCATCAAGATTCCCCGACTTGAACTTGTTGTCCCTGTCGGTGCCGTAGGCGATCAGGAGGTCCTTCCAGGCCATCCCCTCGGCGGCCTTGGCGCGGGCCTCGGCAGCCTGCTCGGCATCCCGGCAGATCACCAGACGGCCGGCCCGGTTCTCCGCCGTGACGTACTCATGGGAATGCTCGGCCCAGAACGCCGATAGTTCCTCGGCGGTGACCCGGTCCTCGATATGGATCACCTCGGCATAGAGCTTGTTGACGATCATTTCCTCCACCTTGAGACTGACCTTCGTCACCACCTCGGGATCCTCGTAGAATCCCCTGTCCTGGGCCTCGAAGTCGAGGAGGCTCGCTCCGAGCTCCTTCTCGATCTTGTTGCGCAGACCGCCCAGCATCTCCGTGTCCTTGGGCCTCTGGAAAACGTTCATCTTGTCGAAATGGATCTTGTAGTCGAGAAGCGTGTTCTCCTTCAGCTCCCCGTCACGCCCCAGGTAGGAATAGAACAGCATGTCCAAGTCCTCGGTCGCGATGTCGAGGTCCTTCAGCTCCGCCTGGGTCCGGGGCTCCTGAGTACCTTCCTGGAACAGGGTCTCACCTTCAGGCAGGGCAAGGTAACATTTCCAGAGTGCGTTTTCGTGAATGGTCAGCTGGAATTTCTCCATCACGCTCTTTTTGAATTCATCCTTCAGGTGTGACATTTTACGGTTGAAGGTCACTTTTATGATCTTCACCTTGGCTTCCTCAAGGGGCGGTTTCTCGCCCGATTTCTCACCGACAACCTTGAGCACCCAGTAGCCGTACACCGTGGTGAGGGGCGGGGTGATGCCCCCGATCTCCGTATTGAAGACCCCCTTTTCGAATCCGGGGGTGTACTGGCCGAAGGGAACGCTGATTTCGTAACGGCCGCTCGAAGGAATGCCGCCATCGTGGTATTTATTGACGATGTCCTCCCAGTCGGCCCCTTCCAAGGCCATCTTCCGCGCCGCTTCGGCGTCATCCAGGAAGTTGCAGATGACATAGAGGCATTTCCGCGAGGAACTCATCTTGGCGTAGAAAGCCTCCAGTTCCTCTGCGCTGATCGCGCTGGCCGGTATTCTGATCACATTGTCCCACATCATCAAGTTGGCATGGTATTTGGTCAATGTCTCCTTAGCGACCACGATGGTGGGGTCGTTCTGCATCCCCATTTTTTCCGCCGTCAGGACCATGACTTCCTTGTTGATCAGTGTCTCAAGGAATTTCTGCTTGCCCTCCAGAAGCGACATGTCCAGGGGAGACCCGTCCTCGGCGCGGGGAAGTTCATTCTCCTTCAGCCTGGAGAGCCTGTCCTCGTAATAGCTGGCTTTGATATCTATTTTGCCGACGGTGGCCAGGATGACGTCTTCCTCCTGCTGGCCGCCGCAGCCGGCCAGGACAGCCGGCAAAACCAGGACGGCAAGGACCGGAAGCAGAAAGAACGCGGGGCCGGACCTGAAGGTCCGGGCCGAATGGGGGCACTTGGGGCTCGGGGACATGATCACTCCTTGTCTCGCAGCTCGGCCAAACGATCGAGCATGACGGACGCCGCGACCAGGTGCTCTTCCCGGACCGCGGGCACTTTCATGATGAATTGATCGACGGCCTTGAATTGGAGGCCTTTGGGGCCTGACTCCATCAAGCCCTGAATAATAGTTGGTGGGGGTTCCTGTCCGCCAGCGAAAAAGAAATCGACACCCTGCCGGCCGCCCTTGATCTCCACGATGCCTAGGGCGCCGGCCAGAATCCTCAAACCCTGGATGGCGAGAAGATTCTCCACCGCTGGAGGCAGAAGTCCGTACCGATCCTTGAATTCGTCCCGCATACGGTCGCAGGCAGCGATTTTCCGGAGCCGAGCGACGCGGCGGTAGAGATCCATCTTCTGCTGCGGATCCCCCACGTAATCATCTGGGAGATAGGCGGAAACCCGGAACTCCGTCTTCACTTCCAGCGGTGCAACACCGCCTCCGCCCTGGAGTTCCCTCACCGTTTCTTCCAGCAGCCGGCAATACAGGTCGAATCCGATGGCTTCCATGTGCCCGTGCTGTTCCTCACCCAGGAGATTGCCCGCACCTCGAATCTCCAGGTCGCGCATGGCGATGTGATAGCCCGAACCCAGGGCCTGGAATTCCTCCAGGGCCGCGAGCCGGCGGCGGGCCTCGGCGGTCAATCGCTCTCCGGGCGGGGTCATCAGGTAGGCGAAGGCCCGGTGGTTGCTGCGCCCCACCCTGCCGCGCAACTGGTACAATTGGGCCAGCCCGAACCGGTCGGCCCGGTCGATGATGATCGTATTTACCCGGGGCATGTCCAGACCTGATTCAATGATGGCCGTGGCCACCAGGACATCGAATTCCTGGTTCAGGAACCGCGCCATGATTCCCTCGAGTTTTTCCTCCTTCATCTGGCCATGGGCCCAGGCCACCCGCACGTTGGGCAGCAGCTCACGAATGAGATGGGCGGTGCTTTCGATGGTCTGCACGCGATTGTGCACGAAAAACACCTGACCCCCGCGGTGGAGCTCGCGGAGGATCGCTTCGACCAGGACCTGCTTGCTGAAGGTGCACAGCTCGGTGTGGATGGGAAGGCGGTCCCGGGGCGGCGTGTTGATCAGGGACATGTCCCGGGCGCCCATCAGGGCCAGGTACAAGGTGCGCGGGATGGGAGTCGCGCTCAGGGTCATGACATCGACCAGGCGCTTCAATTCCTTGATCCTCTCCTTGTGCCGCACACCGAACCGCTGTTCCTCGTCGATGACCAACAGGCCCAGATCCTTGAACTTCACGTCCCGGGAAAGCAGTCGGTGGGTGCCCACCAGGACATCCACCTCGCCGGCGGCGCACCGGGCGAGGATCCCCTTCTGTTCGGCGGCCGACCTGAACCGGCTGATTGTCTCCACCCGGACCGGAAAATCACGAAAACGCTCCCCGAAGGTCTCCCCGTGCTGCTGGGTCAGCAGGGTGGTGGGGCACAGGACCGCCACTTGTTTTCCGGCCGCCACGGCCTTGAAGGCCGCACGAATGGCCACTTCGGTCTTGCCGAAACCAACGTCCCCGCACACCAGACGGTCCATGGGCTGGCAGTCCTCCATATCCCGCTTGATGTCCACGATTGCCGTCAACTGGTCTGGTGTTTCCTCGAACAGAAAGGAATCATCGAGGGCCTTCTGCAGAGGTGCATCGGCCGGAAAGGCATAACCGGGTCGGGCCTTGCGCGCCGCATAGAGTTCGATCAATTCCGCCGCCATGGCCCGGATGGCCTTCCTGGCCCGGCCCTTGACCTTGAGCCAGCTGCCCGACCCCAGCCTCGCCAGCGTCAGGTGGGCGCCCTGGTCCGAACTGTAGCGTTCGACCTGGTCGATGTTCTCCACCGGAACGTAGACCTTGCCCTCCTCGGCGTATTCGAGCAGCAGGCATTCCCGTTCCACCCCCTGGACGGTGATCACCTCGAGACCACGGTACCTTCCGATACCGTATTCGAGGTGCACCACGTATTCCCCGGGCCTGAGGGAAGCGCGCTCCTTGACCAGCCCCGAACTGCGGCGGCGGATCCGGGTCGGCCGCTGGTAGCGTTCAAAGAATTCGTGATCCGTCAGGCAGGCCAGGCCGGCTTCGGACCAGATGAAGCCGGCGGACAGGGACCCCACGCGGGGCCGAGTGGCGGGGGGGGTGTCCTCCGTGTCGTCGAGCAGATCGGCCAGGCGGTCGGCCTGGCCCTTGTTGTCACACAACAGCAGGACGGTCTGCCCCTCCTGTTCCCTGGCGAGAAGGTCTGCGCGCAGCTGGGCGACATGGCCGCCCCGCAACTGTTGCCCGGTGGATTGGAAGACCAGGCTTGCGGCCGGCTCCCGGTCCAGCCAACGCGCCTGTTCGTCTCCGGCGATCCAGGATCCGGTCAGGAAGACATGCCGCAGGCGGGGCGAGGCCAAGCTGGAGGCGGGCTCCACCAGTTCCTCGATTTCGGGCAGAGTCGGGTCCTTCTCCAACCGGCCCGCCCTGAGACGCGGCAGTTCGGCATCGAGCAGATCGGACTGCTCCTTGAGCCGGGGAGGGTCGGTCCAGAAGACCGTGGTGCCGTCGGCCAGATAGTCCGCCACGGTGGCGGTAGGACCCAGCCAGGGCAGATAGGATTCCAGGCCGTCATCGATCAGACGGTCTTCGAGGCGTGCTTCGAGGTCATCCAGGAAATCGCGGTCCAAGCCCTCGGCGGCGATTTTCCCTTCCACCTGTCCCAGGCAGGAAAGGACCGCGTCGTCATCGAGCAGGAGATGGCTGACCGGCAACACGAGCCCCTTTTCGCTCCGGCTGATCGTGCGCTGGGATTCGACGTTGAAACGGCGGATCGAAACGATTTCGTCGTCGAAAAACTCGATTCGCAACGGCTCGGTGGACGGTGTGAAGATATCCAGCAGCCCTCCCCGCCGGGCGTAGTCCCCCACCTTGGCCACCATTCCCGCCGGACGGTAGCCGCGTTGGGACAGTTGGAGACAGAGTTCATCCAGGTCCACCCGCTGGCCGCTTTCCAAGCGCAAGACCGCCCCTGCCAGGACCGCGGGAGCCATCACCCGCTGGCGCAGAGCGTAGACGGAGGTTACGACCAGATGGGGGCCGTCGGTCGCGAGCCGTTCGAGTCCAGCGAGGAAATCCCCGACCAGGGCCGGTTCCGGGGAATTGTGGTCGAAGGCCATGACTTCCTGCTGGGGCAGGTGGATTACGCCGCTGGGACCCAGCCAGGTTTCCAGGTCATCGGCGAGTTGGTCGGCAGACTCCCGATCGGGCGTCACCACCAAACCAGGCCGACCCCCGCTCCGGAACCAACCAGCCAGCAGCAGGGCGCGCGTCCCGCCGTGCAGGCCGGACAACAGGAACGGTCCGTCCGGAGCCTCGCGCAGGGCGGACTCCACCCTCGCGACGGCCCTGAACACGCCCTCGCCGGCATTCGGATCCGGAAAGGCGGCGTGCAGCAAACCAGCCGGCTCGCTGCACGCCTCGTCGTGGCTATCCATATCGGACCTTGCGGCCGGCTGTCCCGGCGGATCGGGAGAGCCGGCTAGAACGTGGCGCGTTGCTCGTTGAACGGCGTGATCATACGCAGCCGTTCGATGATCGGAGGCAGCGCCTTGATCACGTAATCCACTTCGTCCCGGGTGTTGTACCGGGACAGGGAAAATCGGATGGATCCGTGGGTCAGGGTAAACGGCAGGCCCATGGCCCGCAGGACGTGGGAGGGTTCGAGGCTGCCGCTGGTGCAGGCGGAACCGCTGCTGGCGGCCACCCCCACGCGGTCGAGCAACAGGAGGATGCCTTCGCCTTCGATGTACTGGAAACTGATGTTGGTCGTGTTGGGAAGGCGTTGATCCCGGTCGCCGTTGGCCTGGGAATCGGGAATGGCCGACAGGAGCCCGCTTTCCAGATGGTCCCGCAACGACCGGACCACGGTGTTCTCGCCCTCCAGGTTGGCGGTGGCCAGTTCGCAGGCCACACCCATGCCTGCCAGCGAGGCGACGTTCTCAGTACCCGCCCGGCGGCCCCGCTCCTGGTGGCCGCCCACGATAAGGGGCCGGATCTTCGTCCCCTTGCACACATACAGGGCACCCACCCCCTTGGGGGCGTGAAGCTTGTGACCCGAAAGCGAAAACAGGTCGATGGTGGAGGATTTCAGGTCGAGCGGCAGCTTGCCCACGGCCTGCACGCCGTCCACGTGGAAGACCGTACCGTTCTGTTTGACGATCCGCCCGACGGCCTCGCAATCGAAGATCACCCCGGTCTCGTTGTTGGCCATCATGATCGAGACGATGGCCGTATCGGCCCGGAGCGACTGCCGCAGTTCATCAAGGTCCAGATGGCCCTTCTGGTCGACCTTGAGATATGTCACCTCGTAGCCGTGCCTCTTCTCCAGGTCCCGGCAAAGGCCCAGCACGGCGGGATGCTCGACCGCCGTGGTGACCAGGTGCCGCTTTTTCGGGTTGGCGTGCAGAGTACCGACGATGGCGAGATTGTCGCTCTCGGAGCCCCCGCCGGTGAACACGATCTCGCTCAACTGCGCAGCCCCCAGCAGAGCCTGGACCTTTTCCCTGGCCGCGGTCACCTCGTCGCCGGCCCGGGCTCCGAAGGAATGCATGCTCGAGGGGTTGCCGAAATGATCGGTCAGCAGGGGGATCATCTTCTCGAGGACCTCGGGGGCCACCGGAGTCGTGGCGTTATTGTCGAAGTAGATGCCCTTCTCCGGTGGTTCGGGCAGCCCTTCCATCATGTTGAAGCTCTTGTTACCGGTGTTCATCACTTGTCCACCTCTATCACTTCCAGATCCTCGCTGACGAATTCGCGCAGCTGGGCCTCGACGTAGCCCTTGATGGTCGCGTCGGAAGCCTTGCAGGCCGCGCAGGCTCCGGTCAGCCGGACAAAAACCTTTCCCTCGTGATAGCGCACGAATTCGATGTCGCCGCCGTCGTTGCGCAGGGCCACCGAGATGTCATCGGTCAGCAGTTCCTGGATCCTGACCACGATGTCCTTGTCAACCGGATCGTGTTCGACGGACGGGGCGGAAGTCATGTCGCCGAGTTGGATCAGTCCCCCGTCGTCCATGGGAGCGGGCGCTTCGCCGCGTTCAATCCTGTCCCAGCATTCCCGCAACAGATCCCCGATATCGTGGTGGCATTCACCGCACCCGCCACCCGCCTTGGTGAAGTTCGTGACGTCTTCGACATCCTCGAGGCGGTGGTTGTAGATGGCCTCCCGGACCGTGTCCTTGGTCACCTGGAAACAGTGGCACAACAGAGTGGCCTGATGAATCAGATGGCAGGGCACGCCCCGGCCCAGGCGTTTGTAATGGTCGATCATGGCGGCTTCGAGGGCTTCGCGTCCCATGACCGAGCAATGCATCTTCTCCCGGGGCAGCCCGTCCAGTTCCTCGGCGATGTCCTCGTTGGTGATCAGGGCGGCTTCCTCGAGGGTCTTGCCCTTGATCATCTCGGTCAGAACGCTGCTCGAGGCGATGGCGCTGCCGCAACCGAAGGTCTGGAATTTGGCGTCGGCGATCCGGCCCTCGTCGTCGAGCTTGAACGACAGCCGCAGGGCATCGCCACAGGCCATGGATCCGACCTCGCCCACGCCGTCGGGATCCTCGATCTCGCCCACGTTACGGGGGTTCATGAAGTGGTCGAAGACCTTTTCCGAGTAATTCCACATGACAACCGGCTCCTTGTTCCCGTCCCACCGGAAAATGGGGCGGAAAACCATCCGTGACCGCAACATCGCGGACATCTTTGGTCATATATCCCCCCCCCAAGGAAACGAACCGCTAAGGAATTTGCAAGCGATTATGAAAGGATTCCCGGGCGGGCGCCTCTTCCCATCCAGACCTCGACCAGAAGAAGCAGCAAGGCCAACCCCAGCAGCCAGGGAGCCGCGTTCCGGCCCCCGAGCGCGGCCATGAAATCAGCGGGGGCCTGATCGGTCAGATCGCCGGCCAAGTCCAGATCCAACTCCTGCATCATATTCCCCCAGTTGGAGACCCCACGGAGTTGCAGTGTCGATTCGGACGCGGGGATGCCCGCCGCCACCACACCCAGCGTATCGTCCCCGGCCAAAAACGTGACGAATCCAGCCCGGACAATGGTCCCACCCCTCAACAAGGGCACGCCTCCCCGCCAAGCGAGGGTTGCAGCGCCGGTCCCGTGGCCTTCCGGGCCGATCACCAGCAGATTCTCCACCTTTTCGATCGAGGAGCCGGACTCCGGTTGCAGCGGACGAATAACCGCTTCCTGACCCACCTCGGCGTTGACGGCGGCGGAAAGGCGGCCGGGGCGGGCCAGCCAGGAGGTCAAGCGTTGGAAGAACGGTAGCGCCATGGGGCTGGCGGCCAGGTCGCTTCCCTCGGGCAAAAGGTCAAAGGGCAGCACCGCGAATTTCCCTTCGCCCAGCGTTCCCTCGATCAACACCGGATCCTCCCCCGTCAGGGTCAAAAGGACTGCACCCTCGCCCTCATCGAGACGGAACCAACGGCGCCAGGCGATTTCCTCGAACGTGGCGATGGCTTCGGTGTCCAGTCCCGCGAAGACCGGGTGGCCGGGATCGACCACCCGGACGTGCTGTCCCCGGCCGGAGTCGGATTGGAACTCCACGGCGGCAGGCAACCCCAGGCCGGGCAGGATGGTGCGCGAAAGATATCCGGACAGGGTGGGGTCCCCCACCAGGAACAGGGCCGCGCCGCCCTGATCGAGCCACCCGAGAAGACCCTCCAGGGCCCGGCGACCCAGAGGTTCGGGATTCACGAAAACCAGCAGATCGCTGGCGGACATGGCGCCGGTGGTCAGTTCGGCACCCGGAACCGCCCTGACCCGGAAGGGCGACGGGCCCGCTCCCGGAGCCAGGGCCTGGGACAGGTAACGCCAGCCGCCACGGCCGGCCACGGCGTCGACAGGCCGGTCCGGGCCATGGACCAGCAGCACCGATACGGCCGCGGGCACCGCCAGGACGAGGGGTCGCCGGTCGTCCCCCGGGAAGGCGTCGCTCTCC
>CBDURF010000041.1:0-23022 GCA_965369705.1 uncultured bacterium | reverse complement strand
ACCAGAAGATCGTTGACGTCGAACCCCACGAAAAGGGTGTCCGCCCTGGTGAAGAATTTCACATTGGCGTCGGGAGGATCAACCACGAAGGCCTGGTCACCGTGAACGGCCGGTTGAAACTGCCCGGCTCGGTAGGGACCTACCCCGTCGTAGGTAGCAATCAGGGCTTCATTCATCCATCCCATGTCGAAATTGTAGATGCTCGGATCACTCCAGACGGGGTCGCTCAGGTCCCCGTCGAGAACCGGTGATTCAGCCAAGGCGGGAATGGTCAATTCCGGTTCGATCGTCGGAACCGGTCCGGAGGCCACGGTCACGTCCGGCCGGGCCATGATCCGCATTTCATTGTACCAGATGTCGTTGCCCCAGGGACTTTGCCACCAGACGCGGTTGGAGCTGAAGCGTTCCACGTCGATGGGCCAGAACCAGTCGGTGTCGTAGATGGAAACGTTCCATTCGATGACATCTCCCTCGGGCTGGGTGACGTCGTATCCCATTGGTGTCAGGTTGAAGCGCATTTCAATCGTGTAGCTGACGTCAGGGGTCGAGTCGTCGTTGGACAAGCCATCGACCACCGTCACCGCATCCCAGTTGGCAATCTGTTCGGGGGTACGGGGGGAGCCGTGGGGCAATTCGGCCCAGGCCCCGATGAAACCGGGGTCCTGGCCCGCCGGCTGGGGATCCGCCGTCTCGTCATGCCACCAGGAGTAGAGGTATTCAGCGGGGGGTTTCGGGAAAAAATCGACGGAATGGTCCTTGAGGGCCATGAGAAGACCGTCGAAACGGTTGAAATTCTCGCTGCCGCCGATGGACCGGTCCTCGATCACCGCGCCTAGGTAGAGCTCATTGCCGACGACCAGGAACTTGAGGGTCGCCCGGGTCGGATCCACGGGATCCCATCCCGCCTCCATTTTCCATCCGCTGCCGGGGATACCGCTGTCCACCTCCCACTCGATGATCTTGGTCTCGGCCTGGTTCCAGGCGGCCTCGTCCAGCACACCGTCAAGCGTGATGGGTCCGGGGGCCACCCGGGCCCAGATGGCGTCTTGGCGGGCCGCCTGTCCCAGGGCGGGCAATACATACCCGCACAAGGCGATCAGGAGTATGGTGGTAATCATTCGTTTCATTGGTAATCCTCCCGACTCGAGGGAAAACAACGGTTTTCCCTACTTCTTGGCGATTATTGACTTCTTTTCCCGTTCGGTGACCTTCCAGTTCGGTTTCGCGCCGCAGGAACGGCGAATCTTCAAAACCGCGGGTAACAGGATGTGATGGTTGGTCCCCTTTTCGGGGGATTGGATTTCATTGATCATCATCTGGGCCGCCCGTTGTCCCAGGGCGAAGGCATCGATGTGAACGGTGGTCAAGGGGGGACGCAGGTAACTCGCAATGTCCACATCATCGAAACCGACAACACCTATGTCTCCCGGAACATCGACTCCCAGACCCTCGAGGGCCGCCAGAAGCCCCACGGCCATACTGTCGTTCGCAACAAACACCGCCGAGGGCCGCGGAACACATTTCATCAGTTCAATACCGGCGCTGAAACCCGAGGGCTCACGGAAGTCCCCCTGAACGACAATTGCCTCCTTGGGGTCCTGTCCTGCCTCGGAAAGTGCCTGGGTGAATCCCCGCAGCCTTTCGTTGGCGTCCCCGTTTCCCCGGGGACCGGCCACCATGGCGATTCTGCGATGACCCAAATTCAGCAGATGATTGACGGCTTCCCGGGCTCCGGAATAATTGTCGATGGATATGGAGCAGTTTTGTGCGGAATCCGTGGCGGGGTTGAGCAGCACCAGGGGGATTCGCCGCCGGATCCGGTTCACCGTATCGGCGGACGCATCGTCAGGGGCCATCATCAGCAGCCCGTCGATGCGGCCGAGCATGGAGCGCGCTGCCATCAGAATTTCCTCGTTGTCGGCATGGGAGCTCGAGAGCATGATCTGGTAGGATTCCCGGCGGGCCAGGCTGTCGATGCCTCGAATGACTTCGGAATAGAATTCCCCGAACAGATCGGGAAGAAGAACCCCGAGGGTGTTGCTCCGGTTGGTGGTGAGGCTCTGGGCTGCGCTATTGGGCCAATAGTCGAACAGGGCGGCCGCCTGCCTCACCCGTTTGGCCGTATCCTCACTGACCAGGGAGCTGTTGTTGAATACCCTGGAAACCGTGGCGATCGAAACGCCCGCTTCCCGGGCCACGTCACGAATGGTTGCCAAACCAATTCTCCGCCAATAGGGATCACCCGGTTTTCCCTGCTCCGGGCCGACCCGCGAACGATGTCGCTGACAATCCTTGTCCGCCGGGAATGTAAACGGTTTCATAAATTCCGTTTTTTGTCAACCCCGACTTTGACAAAATACAAAAAATAGCCTAAGTGTCAGGTCTGGAGGTGGGGCGGAAATCGGCCAAACCCCGCCAAAAGGACCTTATTCCGGAGAAATTACCGTGGATTCTGCTTTTCGGGACACCCCTGGACACCTACCGACCTTTCGTTTTCTCGGGGACAGGAACTACTCGGTCTGGATCAATGAACACTGCTCGGGGGGTTCGTTTTCCGGGGAAATCCTCCTGACCTCCTTGCACGGGGATCGGGAAAACACCATGGGGGGGATCCGGATTTTCCTCCGGGATCAGGAATCGGGAAAATTCGGGATCATTGGACAAAAAACCTCCCCGAAGGAAGGTTCCGGCGGAACAACGGCCAAATCCGCCTGGAAACCGGGCATTTTTTCCGTTTTTCACGAATTGGATGGTATCGAAGCCCGTCTGGATACCTGGGTGGCTCCGGGCGTTTCAGCCGAAATCCGGAAAGTGACCCTCGTCAATGTCTCGGATCGCCCTCGCAAGCTTGATTTGACCACCTTCGCAGAGGTCGTCCTGAACCGCAGAGAGGCCCATCAGGCCCATCCCGTATTCTCCAAGTTGTTTCTCCAAACGGAATTCGACAGATCGGGCGCTTGCCTGCTGGTCAACCGAAGGCCCCGCGATCCTCAGGATTCCTATCCCCTGTTGGTTCACGCCTTCCTGGGGTCAGGGAAGGTTGAACATGAAACGAGCAGGCCCCGTTTCCTCGGCCGGGGCCACCATCATCTGCGCCCCGCCGCCCTGGCGTCGGCGGAACCCTTGTCCGGGACCACCGGCAATGTGCTCGACCCCATCGTCAGCTTGCGCCGGTCCTTCCGTCTCGAACCGGGCGGTCGGGAAGAGTTTGCATTTCTCCTGGGAACGGCGGCCGGCCATGGGGAGGCGATGGATCTGGTCGACTCCTTCCGGACTCCGGACGCGGTCACCCATGTCTTCCAGGCGGCCGCGGCAACCGCGGACCGCCAGCTCGAACTGGCGGGAATGCTTGTACAAGAAGAGGAATATTTCCAGGATCTGGCCGGCGCGGTCCTTTTTGGTCATCCCGCCATTACACCCCGGTATGACTGTTTGAAAAAATCCGAAGGCCTAGTGGGAAACCTGGGCCGGCTGGGACTGTCGCCCCGGCTGGATTGGGTGGTGGTCCATGCGGAAACCCCTGAAGGGACCGAAAGCCTGGAACTGATGATGCGGGCCGCCCGCCGGTGGCGTGAACTGGACCTTCCCATCCAGCTGGTCATCGTCAACGGGGACAGCCACGGCGCCAGGAGAATCGACGCCGCGGACCTGACCCCCGGCGAATTCCACCTTCTCAATGCGTCGGCCCGCCTGGTGATCACGGAATCGCTGCCCGATTTTTCCACCGTTCCGGATTCCCCCGCGGATCCCGGAAAGACGGGACGGTTCGGCGGATCGCCGGCGGCCGAAGCCACCGTCCGTCCTCCGGAAAAGAACCCGAGTACGGAATCTCTCCGGTTTTTCAATGGGTGGGGAGGGTTCAATGAAAAGGGCGATGAATACGTGATTCGTTTGACCAGGGATCAGGAGGGCCGTCTGGACTTTCCGCCCCTGCCCTGGGTCAACGTCGTGGCCAACGACAATTTCGGTTTTCTGGTCAGTGAATCGGGCGCCGGATGCGCGTGGTACGGCAACAGCAGGGAGAATCGTCTCACCCGGTGGTCCAATGATCCGGTGCGTGATCCCCATGGCGACGCCCTCTACATCCGCGACGAGGAGACGGGCGAGTACTGGTCCTGCCTACCTGGTCCGGTTCCCGGAGGCGGGGATTACGAGGTGAGGCACGGGTTCGGCTACACTCGGTTCCTTCATGCCGGCGCCGGCCTCGGCCTGGACACGACGATGTTCGCGGCCCGTTCCGATCCACTCAGAATCACCCGGGTCTCGGTCACCAACAACAGCGGCCGGCGGCGCAGGATTTCCCTGTACAGTTGCGCCCAGCTGGTCCTCGGCGACAATTCCCGTCAAAGCGGCCGCTTCGTCACGACCTGGCTGGACGATCAGACCGGCGCTCTTCTGGCCAAGAACCCGACCTCCGAATCCTGTCCCCGGTGTGTGGCGTTCGCCGCCGTGGTTGCCGACCCGGCCGTGGAACAGGTTCACCACAGTTGCAGCCTGGCCGGGTTCCTGGGCCCCGCGAGGGATTTTTCTTCGCCAACGGCCCTGGGCCGGGAATCTCTGGATGGGCGCGTCGATCCTGAAACCGAATCCTGCTTCGCCCACCAGGCCGTGATGGTCCTGGACCCCGGTCAAACGGCCACGGTGTCCTTCCTCCTGGGACAAGAAGCCGACGCGGACTGGGCCCGCGAACTCGTTATCCGACATCTGTCGCCCGAGGCGGTCGAAAAGTCCTGGCTCGAAGCTGTCGCCTTCTGGCGCGAGGGTTTGTCTTCCTTGCGTATCGAAACGCCTTCACCCGCGCTGGACATCATGGTGAACGGCTGGCTGCCGTATCAAACCCTCAGTTGCCGCATCCGGGGCCGGACGGCTTTCTATCAGTCCGGTGGAGCCTTTGGGTTCCGGGATCAGTTGCAGGACGCCTCGTCCCTCGTGCCGCTCTGGCCGGAGAAAACCCGGCAACAGATCCTGCTTCACGCCGCGCACCAGTTCGTCGAAGGCGATGTCCTGCATTGGTGGCATCCCCCTCACAGCCGGGGTATCCGGACCCGGTTCGCCGACGACCTGTTGTGGCTTCCCCTGCTGACCGCCGAATACATCCAGACCACCGGAGACGAGGACATTCTCGAGGAAATAATCCCGTACCTCACCGCCAGGGAGCTCGAACCCGGCCAGGACGAGGTCTTCCTGCGCCCCGAACCTTCCGGAGAATCCTCGGCTCTGTATGAACACTGCTGCCGGGCCATTGACCGCTCCCTGGTCCTGGGAGAGCATGGACTGCCCCTTTTCGGAACCGGAGACTGGAACGACGGCATGAACCGGGTCGGCCGCGAGGGCCGGGGCGAAAGCGTTTGGATGGGATTTTTCCTCGTCATGGTCCTCGACGGATTCGGACCCATCTGCGGAGATCGCGGCGACCAGGACAGGGCCAACCGATACATGAATCACCGCCGAAAACTGGAACGCGCCCTCAATGACGCCGGGTGGGACGGCGAATGGTATCGCCGGGGATATTACGATGACGGATCACCCCTGGGTTCCCGTCAAAACAAGGAGTGCCGGATCGACGCCCTGGCCCAGGCCTGGGCGGTGCTTTCGGAAGTGGCCCCGCCAGACAGGGCCGACCAGGCCCTCGAAGCCCTGGAGAAGAACCTTGTCAGCGAGGACCCAGGCCTCATCAAACTTTTGACGCCGCCATTTGCCGACACACCCAGGGATCCCGGCTACATCAAGGGTTACGTACCGGGAGTAAGGGAGAATGGTGGTCAATACACCCACGCGGCCCTCTGGGTGGTCAGGGCCATGGCCAAGGCGCAAAGGCGGGACAAGGCGGCTCGATTCCTTGATCTGCTGAACCCGATTCTCCATGCCGCGACCCCCGCACAGGTGTCCGTCTATCAGGCAGAACCCTATGTGGTCGCCGCCGATGTCTATGGAGCGCCTCCTCATGTCGGGCGCGGGGGTTGGACCTGGTACACCGGATCATCGGGCTGGATGCACCGTGTGGCCGTTGAATCGATTTTGGGCCTGCGGACCGAGAGAGGTCACACTCTGGTCCTCGAACCCTGCATTCCCGACCAGTGGCCCGGGTTCGTGATGACCTGGAAACTCCCGGGCGGCGACACGACATACCGAATCGCCGTGGTGAACCCCGATTCCTGCAGCGCCTCCATTCTGCGGGCCGTGGTGGATGGCGAATCCGTGGCAACCGGACCCCGCGCGTTACGGATTCCCCTGCTCAAGGACGGCAAAAACCACCAGGTAGAGGTGACCCTGGGTGCGGAACCCAAGGAAGGAGCCGGGTCATGAACCGGGAAGAGACCCGTTACCGGTTCCCCGGGGATTTCCTGTGGGGAGCCGCCACTTCGGCGTATCAGATCGAAGGATCCCCCCTCGCCGATGGAGCCGGCCCCAGCAACTGGCACCGGTTTTCCCACCAGCCCGGCAACACCCGCAACGGGGACACGGGAGATATCGCCTGTGACCATTATCGCCGCTGGTTCGACGACGTCTCGCTGATGAAAGAGCTGGATCTTCAATCCTACCGGTTCAGCATTTCCTGGAGCCGGGTTTTTCCGGCGGGGACCGGAACGGTGAATCCCGCGGGCCTGGATTTCTACGACAACCTGGTTGATCGTCTCCTGGCCGAAGGCATCCAGCCGAACATCACCTTGTATCACTGGGATCTACCAGCGGTCCTGGATGACCGCGGCGGTTGGGCCCACCCCGACGCCCCCGACTGGTTCGCCGATTACGCCCGGACCGTTTTCCATCGTCTCGGAGACCGGGTGGCCATGTGGGCCACCCTCAACGAACCCTGGGTCGTCGTGGACGCCGGTTATGTTCACGGGACTCACGCCCCGGGCCACCGCGACCTGAAGGAGGCGGCCCTGGTTTCCGCCAACCTCCTGCGGGCCCATGCCAAGGCGGTGCGCATCTACCGGGACCTGGACGAGTCACTCCGGGCGGGTGGAAGGGGCCGGATCGGGATCGTCCTCAACCTGGAACCCAAGGTTCCGGCCAGCGACGATCCGTCCGATCTCCTGGCCACGCGCCGGGCCGACGCCTACATGAACCGCCAGTTCCTCGACCCGTTGCTCTGGGGGCGGTTTCCCTCGGAACTGGACGAGGTTTATGAACAGGACCCACCCCGGCTGTCTCCGGAGGATTTCAGGATGCTCGCCGGATCCCTGGATTTTCTGGGCATCAACTACTATACCCGGTCGGTCACCCGCCATGACGAAACCGCCGCCCCGACCCGCGCTTCGGTGGTGAAACAACGGGGCGCCCGGTACACCGAACTCGGTTGGGAGGTGCACCCGGCCAGCCTCACGGCCCTTCTGATCGGGGTAAGGGATACCTACGGCGATCTGCCCATCTACATCACCGAAAACGGGGCCGCCTTCAGTGACCCGCAGCCTGACGCCGCAGGCGGAATCCGGGACTCCCACCGGGTGGAATATTTCCGTGATCACCTGCGGGCGGTTCAGCGGGCCCTGGCCGCGGGAGTGGATGTCCGCGGATACTACGCCTGGTCCCTCTTCGACAACTTCGAATGGACCTGCGGGTATGACAAACGGTTCGGCATCATCGGCGTCGACTACGCGACCCAGCGCCGCACGCTCAAGGACAGCGCCCGGTATTATCGCCGGGTCATCCGCACCAACGGAACCGATCTTGAGGAAGGAGCCAAGGAAGAATGACCGTACGGTCGGCGTGACCCGCTACTCCCAGGTCACCCTGGCAGGCAGGCTCCGGACCACGACACGTCTTCCGGCGGCGTGGGGCGTAATGTCCCCATTCACTTCGACCCTGGTCACCCCCGGTGGCAACGGCGGATCCAGGACCAACCCACCGCCGGGTATTGTCAACCCGGGGGCTATTTCCATGACCACCGAATCGCCCGCCCGGTACAGGATGTAGTTCAGATCTCCATGGGGCGTGGGAAGGTTCCCAATGGCCACTCCCGGCCCGTCGAGCCACCCGAAGGGGATTCCCGCTGCCAGCACCAGTTCACTGGACCGGCCTGCGGCCACGGCGTTTTCGGCATTCCTCTCGAACACGAACATATCGAGCACCGAACGGATGAAATCCGATCCGACCCAGGTATGGGGCATATCTCCCACGAAGCGGGCGGCGCGTTCGTCCCGGAACACCACTTCGGCCCAATGGCGCCAGCCGGGAGGACGGCGGTAGGCCAGGAAGAAATCGAGCAGTTCGTTGGCCCGCTCCCTCCAGCCCAGCCGAACGAAGGCGCCGATGTTGCGGACCTCGTAGGGAGTGAAGGCCTCCCATGGTTCACCCGTCTTTCGCTTGACGAAAAACCGGTAATATCGCTCGAAGGTTCTTTCCAGGGATTGAGGCGGGAGGATGCCGCGGGCGTCCGCGGGGGACAAGGCGATGGTAGTCGAGGTGGCGTCGAAATCCCCCAGGTCCGCGCAGCCTGGCACATAATCGATGTCGTGGATCTCCATGGCCCTGGCCACCGAAGCGCCCAGATCCATCTCGAATTCCTGCAGGATTTCCACCAGACGAAAGTGCTCGTCCCGGTGACCGAGAACTTCCGCCAGTTCCACGGCATCCCTGAATCCCCTGAGAGCGAAAAAATCATCCCAATAGGAATGCATGGGTTTGGCGGAATACCCTTCGTGGCTGATGGAAGGCGGCAGGATCCCGTAGAAATGGTCTCGAGACCGATCGCGGTATTCCACGGTGCGGCGCTGAAGCCGCAATTCATCCAGGTAATCCACCGCCCGCAGGACACGGGGCCACATCTTCGCGAGAAGATCCCGGTCCCCGGTGTAGCGGTAATACTGGGTCACCAGAAAAATGAACTCGCCGCTGGAATCGTGTTCGGGGACCGGATCAGCGCCTCGGTGATCCACCACGCAGGGCACCTTGCCGTTTTCGTACTGGTGGGGAGCGTACCACTCCAGGAATTCCCGGACCGGAGCGGTCAATCCCATGCGCAGCAGGGCCCAGCTGGTCAGGGCGCCGTCCCGGATCCAGGACCGGGCATAGGAACGAGTCCCGGGCTGAATTCCCGCGCCGGATCGATTCACCAGGATGTAGCCAAGCTGGGCTTTCAGGGTGTGGATCGTTTCCTCGGCCGCGGGCGGCCCGCTGATCGTGACCTTGTCGATCAGGGCGCGCCACTGTTCGCCCGCCGAGTACTCGATCACGTCGGGCTCCACCTCGGCGGACACATGGTCGTGCAGGGGCAGAACCAGGTCCACCAGCCGGATTTCCCCCGGGGCGAGGTTCCACCGGTAGGCCATGGCGGCCGAGGCCGACCCGAAGGGATCCGCGGCATGGTCGGCTGCAGGCAGTTTTCCCTCGCGAAGAAAATCCTGGACGATGTCGCCGCCGAAAAAAGGGGCCGCGCCGAAACCGTCGGGTTCCGACGGCAGGACAAGGGCCCCACGACCATCCACCATGATACGTGCGCCGGATCTTTCGATGCGGCCGATGAGAGAAGTGCCGCCCGTGATGTTCAGGCTCTGGCTGGGCGGGTTGACCTGGAACGGCCGCAGGGCCAGGAACAGAACCACCTCGCGGTTCCGGTCCCCCAGATTCTCCAGACTGTACCGGGCCAGCAACAATGATTTTTCCGGTTCGCCCCAACCTACCACCTTGATCCTGAGTCGAAGATCATCCCGACCGGGTCCATCATGGAACCAGGTCACCGATGGAATGGGTAGATACCGGTCCTGGAGAGATTGTTCGCGGACCACGTCGTTCCAGGTCACCAGTTCACCGTCGACAAACAGGAACGGTTCGATGGTGAAACCACCGACGCCCGCTTCGAGTGCGCCGTCTTCGCTCAACAATCCCTCCTGGCTGTCGGCGTCGACACCCACCACCGTCCAGTAGACCTGTTCCCCGAGGAACCCGCGGGGCATGGATCCGGTCGGCATATCGGCCGCGACGGCCGCAAAAAAGGTTTCCCGCGTCGCCGACCACTCGAGGGGTTTGAGTTCCAGTCGGCTGACCGCGGCCCGACCGGCGTCCGACCCGGAAAACCTCAGGCGCAGCAGGCGCGATTCACTCTCCGGTAGGTACAGATAATCGCGGCCGCCGTTGCTGCCGGTGACGGTCTGCAGGGTGCGCCAGACATCTCCCTCTTCCGAGGCCTCCACGACATAGTCGGGCACCGGATGTCCCGGCATCCAATCGACAACCAGGCCGCCGTACTCTCTGAGTTGCAGGAAATCGAGCCACAAGACCGGCTGGCCGTCCGACGTGTCGGGTGTCCAGAATGTGTCGGCGTTGCCGTCCAAGACCCGGGCGGGGTCATGGCCCTCGGCCGCGGAACCTGCCACCGCCACCGGATCCGGCGGGGGAATGCCCGCCGCCGGCAGTTCGACGAGTTCGAGGTCGTCGATCCAGACCGTTCCCCGGCCGCCCGACCCCGCGGTGATGGCGAATTCGATGGCCGCGACCCGGGTGATTTCACCACACCCCAGCGGGCCCCAGGCGAAATCGAGCTGGCGTTTTTTAATCCGGAAGGTCTCCCATTCCCGGGGCCAGGAAACGTCCCGCCGAACCTTCCACCAGACATTTTCCCCGCTGGGGTCGACAAGTTTGAATTCAAGGTGGTTGACCGGCGCCTCTCCCCTGATCCGGAAGCGGAAGGCGTAGTTTCCGGGAAGTTCGAGATCGGTGTCCAACCGGGCGATGGCATAGCCTGCGCCGGTGAACTGGAAATCCAACCGCATGGCTTGGCCCCGCCCATCGGCCCGGCGTTCATGGGATATTTCCAAAGCGACACCGTCGGCGGGGTGGGCCGCCCAGGTTGGGCTTCCTTCGAAATCGTCCACCACCCGAACATCCTGCCCCCGGACCGCAGCCGCCGCCAAAGTGATCCCCAGCGCCAGAAGGACAATGTCGATTCGTTTCATCATTCCTTCACTCCGCCGGACATGATCCCACCGACAAACGTGCGCTGGAAGATGAGGAACATCACAAGTGCGGGTAATATCGTCACAACCGATCCGGCCATCATCAACTCGGTATCCTGGACATGTTCGCCCACGAGGTTGGCCAGGGCCACCGGCAGCGTGTACATCCCGCTGTCCGACAGGATGATCAAAGGCCACATGAAATCGTTCCACGCACTCAGGAAGGTAAACGCCGCCATGGTGACCAGGATGGGCTTGATGATGGGCAGGGCGACCATGCGGAATATCCTGAATTCACCGGCCCCGTCGATCCGCGCCGCGTCCAGCAGGTCGTCCGGCACGCTGAGAGCGTACTGACGAATGAGGAAGATGCCGAAAATGCTCGCCATATAGGGCACGATGACCCCCGCGTAGGTGTTCACCAGGCCCAGTTCCCTCATCATCAGGAATAGCGGCAGCATCCCGACCTGGGCCGGAACCACCAGCGCACTGGCCAGCGAACGAAACAGCTTCTCCCGGCCGGCGAAGGGAAGCTTGGCGAAGGCGTATCCGGCGAGGGAGTTGACCAGCACCGAAAGCACCGTGGCCAGAACCGTCACGATGGCGCTGTTGGCGAAATTACGAACCATGTCCAGCCGGGTGACGAGGGCGGCGTAGTTTTCCAGCGTCGGCTCCCGGGGCAGTAGACGGGGAGGCAGACTGTTTGCCTCTCCCGCGGTCATGAACGAAGCGGCGACCATCCAGGCCAGGGGCATCAGGGTAAGCGCGGCCCCGGCAATCAGCCCGGCGTGCAAAAGGATCGGTCCGATGTTCCGTTTCTTCAGGACCCCCTTCATGGCCGCACCTTCTGCAGTTTCATCTGGATCAGGGCGCCGGTGAGGGTAATCACCAGCAACACTCCGGCCACCGCGGCCGCCATGCCCATGCGCCACCACCGGAATCCTTCCTCGTACATGAACAGGACCAGGCTTCGGGTCGCGCCCAGGGGACCGCCCTGGGTCATGACGTAGGGTTCGGCGAACAACTGGAAATACCCGATCATCGTGGTCACGCTGACAAAGAGGAAGGTCGGCCCCAGTCCGGGAACCGTGACGTGGAGGAAACGTCGGCCGGCCCCCGCCCCGTCTATCGAAGCGGCCTCGTACAGGTTTTCCGGAATGGTCTGCAACCCCGCCACGAAAATCAGCATGTTGTAGCCGAAGTTCTTCCACACCGCGAGCAGGATGATCGCGGGCATGGCCCAATTCGGGTCGCCCAGCCAATCGATGGGTTCGATGCCGACGAGACCCAACAGGAAATTCAGGAGCCCGTATTTTGGGTGGTACAGGTATCGCCAGACGATGGCGACCGAAACGAGGGTCGTCACCACCGGCGCGAAATAGATCGTCCGGAAGAAACCCCGCATTCTCACCAGCTTGGCGTTCAGCAGAAGGGCCGCCCCCAGGGAAACCCCGACCGAAAGAGGCCCGCCGATGAGGACGAATTTCAGGGTGTTCCCGACGGCCGTCCAGAAGGTTCCATCACGCATCAACCGCAGGTAATTGTCCAGGCCGACGAATCGGGCGACACCCGGCGAGCCGATGGCGTAGATGTCGAAATCCGTCAGGCTCAGCAGGAGGCCGGCGCCGACCGGCAACACGAAAAACACGGCGAGCAGAATGATCGCCGGCGCCAGGAACAGCCAGGCGGCCCGGGTGCGCTTTCGTATGAGGGGATTACTCATGGCCTGCCCCGTCCTGCGGGTCTTGCCCCCGGTCGCGGGAAAGCAGCCAGCGCCGTTTGGTCAGGATGCGCTCCACATCGGCATCCAGCTTGGCCATGGCGTCCGCTCCGGTCTCCGCACCCCGGATCACGGCTTCGGTCCGTTCCCAGATCCGGGTGGCGATCTGTTCCCACTCCGGAATTTTCGGGGTTGGCGCGACATGTTGGAGCTGTTCCCAGAAGGCCTGGACCATGGGATCGGAATTCATCGCCGAATCGGACCAGGCGATCCTGTTGGCCGGCAGGTCTCCCGTCAGGTTGAAGAACCGTACCTGCTGCTCGGGCCGGCTGAGAAATTCGATCAGGCGCCAGGCCGCCTCCTGGCGTGAAGAGGACTGGAACAGGACGAGGCTCGATCCACCGGCCAGCGACACGCCCGGGGCATCGCCCTCCGGCGCGGGCAACGGCGCCGTCGCCCAGTCGTCCTGCAGATCATCCGGAAGACGGCGGCGGCATTCCCCGATATTCCACGGACCGGAAATGAACATGGCGAAGGTGCCGCGGGCGAATTCCTGGTAGAGATTGGCCACCTGATTGTTGCTCACCGGGGGCGCCAGACCGTCGGCGAAGAGACCCAGGTAGAAATCGAGAGCCCGCCCGAAGGCAGGCCCCGAAAAATCACCCCGCGTATCATTGTCTACCAACAATGTAGAGCCTGCCTGCAACCCGAGAATCACAGGTTGGGTCCATTCATTGATCGGCAGGAGGATCCCGTACTTGTCCGGCCCACGGGCGCTGAGGGCTTCGAGGGACCGGCGCCAGTCCCGCCAGGTCCCGGGGGGTTTCGTGAATCCCACCTCGGCCAAAAGATCCGTTCGATAGAACAGAAGTCGGGTGTCGACATACCAGGGAATGCCGTAGGGTTTCCCCGTGATGACATTCGTGTCCCAGATGCCGGAAAAATGATCTTCCTGGTTCACCAGATCGGAATCAGCCACCAGGTTGCCGAGTTCCGCCAACGCCCCCAGGGCCTGAAACTCCGGCACCCAGGTGTTGCCCAGCTGGGCCAGGTCCGGGGTGGCCTTGCCCACATGGGCCGTCAGCATTTTCTCATGGGCGGCCGACCAGGGAATCTGTTGGATCCTGACCCGCACATCAGGATTCTGTGCCTCGAATTCCCGCACCAGCTCCTGGACCATTTCCCCTTCACGGCCCATGACCCAGAAATCCAACTCGGGGACCCGGTCGGTATCCCGGCCGCACCCCGCCGCTCCGGCGACCGCCAGGAGCACCAAAAAAGGAATTCCCAACCCTCTGATGAACGGCGACGATTTCACCGGAGTGATGAGCCCGGGCCGGTCAGTCATCGTGGTCATCCCCGGATTCGAGCCAGCCTCCCGAAAATCCCGCGGCCTTCAAGCCCCTGATGATATGGGGATTGGTGCGCATGGTTTCCCAGACCAGGCCGGAGCGGTGGTTTTCGATCATGGCCAGAATGGGTCCCTGGTCGATGCCCAGGTAATCGGTGTCGTACCAGCCGCGTCCCGGCACCACCCGGCCGTGCTGGACGGGAATGTCCGCCGTGAAAGTGGGGTTCAAGGCGTCCAGGAATCCGTATTCGCCGAACAGGAATTCCCCGTGGTCTTCCTTCATGGCCATCAGAACGGGCAGGACGATATCCGGGGCGAAAGGCAGGGACGCGGCGGCGGCCGAAGGGCAAACGGTGCCGTCGTCGGCGACCTGGGTGAATGATGCTCCCCGGGCCCAGTAGGTCTGGAAGCTGCGGGACACCCCGTCGATGTCGACCGTTTGATTCACGGGTCCGTCACAGGCGGTAAGACCCCACAGGCGCGGTCCGTAACCGACCCATTGACCGGGGTTGTCCAGGGCATATTCGTACTGGGCCAGGATCGCCCGGCGGGAGTTTTCGAAGTAATCGAGATCATTTTCCCTCATGACCTTGTCGCGAATCCCCCGCATGTCGTACCACACAAGCGTGAACTGATGCCCGAACAAAGGAGCGAAGCCGAGATGGCGCTGTCCGTGGAAATCTCCCCAGACGTAACCTGAGGTCCAGGCTTCCCACGCTTCGGGTTCCACCGGATGCGACGGGGATCCCAGGGCCATCAGGTACATCATCATGGCCTCGTTGTAACCCCGCCAGTCATACGGCAGGAATCCCTCCTCGGGTTTCCAGCCGTGACCGATGGTGGGAGGCCTGACCGAGGCCCACTGCCAATCCACCCTCAGATACAGGGAATCGGCCAGGGCCCGGATGCGGGTCTCGGCAGCCCCGGGTCGATCGAAATAACTCTGGCAAAACAGCGCTCCGGCGAGCAGCAGGGCGGTGTCCACGGTGGAAAGCTCGACATTTCCGAACCGGGCCCCGGTGGTCGGATCCAGAAAATGATAATAGAAGCCCCGGTAGCCGCTGGAACCGGTTTGGGCCGAATCCTGGCGTGAGGTCCAGAAAAATTCCAACGTGCGCAAAACACGGTCCGCGGCCTCCGCACGGGAGACGTAACCCCTTTCCGCGCCAATTGGATAGGCCGTCAGGGCAAACCCGGTGGCCGCCACGCTGGCAAAGGACTTGGCGGGCGCGCGGTCGGGCGCCAAACCAGTAAGGGGGTTGCAAAGATCCCAAAAATATCGGAAGGTACGTACTTGTAGGGTATCAATGAAAGCGGTTTCATTGGAAGATGGATGAAAATCCGACCCTGATGAATCAGCATTGTCCCCGCAACCGGCAACGCCGGACATGGCCAGAAGGAGCGCGGCCTGTAGGAAAAAGACCGGGACCAGGGATGGAACAGGAAACCACCCCGGGCCGTTTCCCCGAGTGGGGCGGCGTGAGCCGGAGTTGGTTGGTCCGCGGAAAAGATTCATGTCACCGTCCTGTGGGGTTTGTCCTCGCGTGGAATCCCATTATAGGATTTCACCTCGCCGGTGCAACAGAAAACCAAGATCAATGGGTTTCGGCCGCAAATCCTGGCTCCGCTATCGGGTGATCATCTATGCCGTGGTCGCCGTGAGCGTGTTCATCTACCGGAACCACATCGACTGGAGTCGGTTGACCGCCGCGTTCCGGGGCCGGGAGCAGAGCGAACCGACGCTGGTTCTTGCGGGACGCGACCTCGCCCCCCATCTGACGGATGTCCTGGTGGACCATTACCGTCGCGACTATCCCGAGTTGGACATTCAGACCCTGCCGGGAGGCACCAACCAGGCCCTGGAGGATCTGGTGAACCTCCGCGCGGACGTTGCCTTCCTGTCCCGGCGGCCGACACCTGCCGAGCAGGATCTGTTTCGCCAGGTGGACGGGGATACCGCCATCGTGGAACCCGTGGGTCTAGGCGGGATCTTGATACTCGCCGGATCCGAAACCTTTCAGGGGGGCCGGTCACCCCAGGCCCTCACGGGATTGACCGTGGAACAGCTCGGCGGGATGATGGCCGGCGACATGCAGGGATATTGTGACAGATTCTACGCCGCGGATCCCAACCTCGGCCACTGGGCCGCGGCGGCAAAGTTGGTGGGCCGGGCTTCCGATCCCGTTGACGAAACCGCGGTGGTCTACCTGGCCGATGACCGGGAAGTCGCCCGCGCCGTCGCCAACGATCCCCGGGGCATGGGAATGGTCGCTTCCTTCGATCTGCCCGCCTCACCGGTGCGGACCCTGCCCGCTTGGGAGGATTCCGCGGCAGGTCCCAGGATCGTTCCGCTGGCCGGCCCGCCGGACGGCGAAGAAACGGATCCGACCTATGAAAACGTGGTTTCCGGCGCCTACCCCCTGTTCATCTCCCTGTTCGTGGCCTGCCGGACCAACGGGGGAATCCAGGGGGGGAAATTTCTGACCCACCTGGCCAGCGGTCGCGGACAAAGACAGATCGAACGGGCCGGTTGCATTCCGGCCAAACAGGTGCTGCGGGAGGTCTACTTGACCACCAAGGCCCTGGATGAATAATCTCGGGAGCCGGCAACAGGGAACCGCCCGCCGGACAAAGGAGACTGACCCATGACAGGAAAGCCCTGGAGGCTACGTCCCCTACCGAAAAGTCGACACGGGATCCTGCCCCTCGTGGCGATCCTGCTCGTTATGACAACCTGGGTCCTCCCTACTGTCGCCGGCGCCGCGGACCGGTCCTACACCATCGACACCGATCCGGTCCGGCTTGGCGTCAAGGCCATGGAAAAAGGAAACATCGTCGAGGCCAAGGCCCGGTTCGCCGAAGCGGTCGCCAACAACCACCAGGTCCATCGAGCGATGTTCGGCCTGGCTGAAATCGCCATCAGGGAGGGCCAGTATCCCGATGCGGAAGCCTACTACCGAAAATCCATAGCGGCCGGCGGCGGCAATTTCCCCATGGCCAACGCGGGGCTGGGTCTGCTGCTGCTGAGATTGGGTCGGGATCAGGAGGCCGCGCAGGAATTCGACCTGGCCCTCGACGCGGACTCTTCTCTCTGGAGGGCCCATTACGGCAAGGCCCGCCTTTATCTCGCGGACAAGGAATGGGGCAAGGCCAAGAAGGAACTCGATCACGGCAAGGATCTGCGCGGGCTGGCCAAGGGCGAGGAAAAATATCAATACGGGATGGCCTTGTACCTGCTGGGCACCGGAGACGTCCCCGGCGCTGAAAAGTCCGCGCTGTTGGCCATGCACCTCGACCCCACGGACCCCGATTACGGCACCCTTGTCGCCCGGATCTATGAAATGGACGACAACACGATCCTGGCGATCAACGCCTACGAACAGGCGCTCGCCATGCCGGGCATGACCCCCACGGCGCCCATGCTGAACAACCTGGGCACCCTGTACCGCAAGGAAAAGCGTTTCAACGAGGCCCGCGACAGCCTGTTGAAGGCCGTGGGTGTTGACTCCACCTACGCCCCCGCCCTGAAGGATCTGGGCGACCTCTATCGCCTGGCCAACCAGCACGACAAGGCCGCCAGGGCATATTTGCGATACATCCTGTTGGAAAGGGACGATCTCGAGATTCTGCTGGATCTTGCTGATTCCTGTTACGAAATCCGCCGTTACGCCCAGGGTGTTGAGGCATCCAAAACGGCCAGAAAGCTGGAGCCGAACAACCAGGCCGCCCGGTTCAATTTCGCACGCTCGGGCATCTACAGCCGGGACCCCGCCATCAAGGCCGAAGCGGCCGAGCTGATGGCTGAACTGCCCGAGGAGCTGCCTTGGCAGGCCAACGACCTGGTTGCGCTCGCCTCCTGGCAGACTTCCCGGAAGAACTACGCCACCGCCCTGAAGAACCTGGATCGCGCCGGCCAGCTCGATCCCGATCAACCGAACATCCCCTTCCAGCGGGGGATCATCAACCTGCGCCTGTCCAAGCCGGATCAGGCCGTCGTGGATTTCCGCCTGGCCGTCGAACTGAAACCTGCTTCCCCGGCCAATCACACGAACCTGGGCATCGCCTATTACCAGGGGGGAAATCTCCAGGAGGCCAAACCGGCCTTCCGCAAAGCCGTGGAGCTGGATCCCGACAAGACCATGACCCGGCTGCTCCTGGCCCAGGTCCTGGCCGCGACGGGTGACCTGACCGAAGCGGAAAAGGAGTACCGCCAGGTCCTGGCTCGTGAACCGGACAACGCCAAAGCCATGAGGGGCGTGGGATTCTGCCGCATCCGCCAGGCCGATTACGGAGCCGCGGTCACCGCCTACAGCGACGCGACGCGGACCGAACCGGACAACGCCGACGGCTGGTCCGGGTTGGGCAGCGCCTATCTGGGGCTCAACAACCTACCGGAGGCCGAAGCCGCCTACGGAAAAGCCCGCGCCATAGATCCCAGCAACATCATGCTAGTCAAGGGAACCGAACTATTGAACCAGGCCAAAGCCGCCGGAAAGGAAAATCAGTAGCGATGAAAAATTTCGTCCTGATCCCCATTACGATTGTTTCAGCCATCTTGTCCTGGTTCATCTGGGACAAGTCGCCGGAATATATCCACCAAGGAGGGCCGTTGATTGTCGTCGGCCTGACTTTCTTTTTCCTGACTTTGACCTTTGCCGTTGAGCGCTTCATCGTCCTGTGGCGAGCAGGTGGACGTGGCAACGTTTACGGATTCATCAAGAATCTCAAGAAGTCCGTTCATTCCGGCGACCTGAGCGAGGCCCTCGCCGCCTGCAAGAAGCAGGGCGGCAGCCTAGCCAACGTCATCGGGGCCGGCCTGGAAAATTATCAGCTCCAGAAAAGCCGTTCCTTGGGACAAAAGGAACTCATGGATGAGACCAGGCGGGCCCTCCAGGAAGCCAATGCCCTGGAAAGCCCCAACCTGGAGAAGAATCTCAACTCCCTTTCCACCATTGCCTCGATTGCCACGATGCTGGGCCTGCTGGGCACCACCATCGGTATGATTCGGGCGTTCAACGCCATGTCCCATGCCGGAGCCCCGGACGCCACCCAGCTGGCCCTCGGTATTTCCGAGGCCCTGGTCAACACCGCCCTGGGTTTGACCACGGCCATCGTCGCCACGCTTCTCTACAACTATTTCACCACGCAGGTCGACCTTTTCAACAACAGGGTCGAGGAGACTTCGTACGACATCCTGGCTTTCCTGGACAGAAACGGGGAGTCCTGAGTCGTGGCGAAGAACCGCAAGAAAATCCATATCGACATGACGCCCATGGTGGATGTGGCGTTCCTGTTGCTGATCTTCTTCATGTCGACCACCCAGTTCAAACCCCCCGAACAGGTTGCCGTGCAGCTACCGAAGTCACGCTCGGAGATTCATATCCCGGAAACCGGCACCATCATCCTGACGGTCAACCGGACGGGTCAGGTTTTCATTTCCAGCGAACGGGCCACCGACACCCAGGAACTGGCCCCCGACAACGTGGTGGAGGCCATCGTCTCGTGGCGCGGCCGCAATCCCGGCTCGGTGGTGATCCTGAAGGCTGACAAGGATGCCGAATTCGGAGTCGTGGCCGACTTGATGGACGCCCTGGCCCGGGCCAAGACCATGCGATTCAATTTGATGACCGACCTCAAGAAGCGTACTCCGCGCGATTTGGCCTCCGGCCCGAGCAGCCGGACCGAGTCGCCTTCACCCTAGAGGAGTCCCGTTATGGCCGATGTCGCCGTAGCAGCAAACGATAATGGCGCCCCAGGCAAAGGCCCGTTGGGCCGCGCCAAGAAAAAGCGGGTGGGGATTCGCATCGACATGACGCCCATGGTGGATGTCGCGTTCCTGCTGCTGATCTTCTTCATGGTCACGACCGTTTTTCGCCGTCCCCTGGCCATGGAAATCAACATGCCCGAGCCCGGGGTCAAGATCGAGGTTCCTGAATCCAACGTGATGTCCATCTATATTGATCACGACGAGGCCATGTTCTTCAAGATCGGCAAGACCGAGTTGGCGCCCATCGTCTGGCCCGATCTCGAGCCGACTTTCCGGGTCAACGCCGAGATGAACCCCAACCTGATCATCCTGGTCAAGATCCATCGCCAGGCCCGTTACGAACCCATGGTCGACATGATGGACACACTGGAGGACGCGCACATGGAGCGCTTCAGCCTGATTCCCATGAACCAGGCCGACGCCGCCATGCTGGAGGCCATGCGATGACCGGCGAACACACCTCCCGCAACGGGGAAGTGAGGCATATCCGGTGGGCCTTTTCCCTGGATGACGCACCTTCCCTTCCGTTGACCGGGGAAAACCATCCTTTACGTCAGGAACTGGCCAAGTGGTTGTCGTGGGCCAACCTGGTCACCATCGTGCTTGCGGCGGCGATTTTCGGTGGTTGGTATATCTGGAGCCACCGGACCCCCGCCGAGGCGCCCACCATGCGTCCCATCAGGATCGTCCGCTACACCGACCTGGGTGTTCCCCCCTCGATCGCCAAACCATCGGTCCCGCAGATCAACGTGGCCAGGGAAGTGGCCAAAATCGCCGCGCCCCCGCCGGCCATCGCCATTCCCGAGCCGGTGGCCGACGAACAGGCCCAGGCCCAGACCATCGCCACGGTGACCGAGATGGCCGAAGCCCTGGCCCCCATGACCCTCGACGATCTGGACTTCGGCGAGGGCGGCGGTGACTCCCTGGTCATCGATCTGGACCTGGATTATTCCCCGGCGCCCGACGACTTCATCGCCGTCGAAAGCGAGCCGGTGCGCATCAGCATCGATGCGCCCATCTACCCGGAAGTGGCGAAGTCGGCGGGAATCGAAGGCACCGTACTGGTGCGCGTGCTCGTGGGCAAAGACGGCAGGGTCAAGGATGTCATCTACATCGAAGGCCCCGAGGGCTTGAAGAAGGCGGCCGATACCTGCGCCCGGACCGCCGTGTTCAAGCCGGCCCTGATGGACCACCGGCCCGTCGAGGTCTGGGTCATGATGCCCGTTACCTTCAGACTGCGGTAGCGGGGTATTGGGTGGGCGCCGCCATCAAACCCCCGGCCACAACCAGCCAAACGTCCCGCCGGTGACCAACCCGTAGACCAGCCCGTCGAAAACGTTCTTCATGGTCGCCGACCAGGATCTCTTGTACCAGATCGAATTCGGCAGATGCGCCATCGCGTAGCAGCAGAAGGCCGTCGCACCGGTTACCCGGTGTACGATCAGGTACTCCGAGCCCGCGGGCAGGCTCAGCCGCGCGATGTAGGCCACGAAGACGCCCACCACGATGCTGAACAGGAACCACAGGACCAGGCTCTGACCCATCCCGGTCGGCCCGTTGGGCAGCACGGTCATGAACGCCACCGGGCCGCTGTCCTGCTTCTCCTTGAACTCGGGCGTGCCCATCTCCTTCATGGAGCCGGCATGGGGCAATACGTAGTCGCCCGGCGGCAGGTTGAAATCGCGCAGGGCGTCCATGACGCCGTCTTCGGAGGGAATCTTCTTGAAATCGCTTTTGTGGTACCGCAGAACCGTGTGGATGATGGAGCTGACGATGAATACCGCCACCGCGGACAGTACGATCGGCAGCCAGAGGGCCATCAGGGATATCATAGCAATCTCCTTCCGGTTTAGGGGGCCATCTTAACCTGCTTTTTCTGAAAATGGATAGCAGAAACACGCCCCCCGGGGGGTCATCCCCCGGAGGGCAGAATTATTTTAACCTGAGGGCTCGCGGCCAGGACCCGGGTCCACCCTCAATTCGGCGGCGTGAACCCCTGGTCCCCATCCTGCGTGACCGACAGGAGGGAAAATCCCGGCGACCCGTCCTTGATCCCCGTCAGGATCAGGTAGTAATCCTTATCGGTGGCCATGGTCGGGGTTGTAAAGACGTCCACGATGGCGCCCCCTTCACGGACAACCATGGTCAATTCCGTGTCCGCCGGAAGGGAAATCCAGCCTTCATTGTTGCCGGCAAAGCGGTCCATCGTGGCTTCGTCGCTGCCGTCATCGCCGAAGTCGACACTCAGGGGGTCCAGGTTGGGACACGCATGTACCAGCTGGGCGGCCAGAAATTCGACCGGGGTCACCCCGAAAGCATCGGCCAGACTGAACAGGCGGACCTCGTCCTCCTCGTCATCCGATGAGGCCAGACCCGCGGCGAATATCGTGGTCGAGGCGGCTTCGTCGTGGATATAGGCAGACTGGGCAAACTTGGGCTGAACATGGTCGGGATCCGCGCCCACGTCATAGATCTCGATGAACACCTGGCGAGTATTCAAGGAGTTATAGAGGGTAGCCCTGCCGTAGTCCAAATCCATCCCTATCTTTTTGCGCATGAACGAGTCGCCCAGGCCGTAGGCCACGTAGGAATCGATCGGACCGCCGTCGGGCGTAGTGTGGACCAGACGAAAATTCCGTGGGGTGGTCTGTTCCAGGTCGAGGGCTCCGCCCGGACCGACGATCAACAGATCGAAGGGCGTCGTCGCGGCGCCCGGATCGAAAATCAGCCCGATCAGGATGAAATAGTAGTCCTTTTGGGCCTCGAGTTCGGGCGCACGGAAGCTGGTTATCCGGTTGCCAGGTGCCTTGACCACGATGTCCTGGATCATCTCCGGTTCGTACACCACGCCGGCCCTCCCCGACTCGGCCCACCGCGCCAGACCGTGGACCAGGACCTGCCCGGTCGCCCCGATGGTCACGGTCAGGTTCGGGGCGTCGGATCCGGCGTGCACCACGCGGGCCCGCGCCGTCGGCGAATTCTGGAAGTTGTCGCTGTAGGTGATCAGCCGGACCTTGTCTTCATCGGCGCCGGATTGGACGAGTCCGGCCACCAGGGACGTGAGGCTGGCTCCGGCGGCCATGTCGATGGGTTCGGTCAAATAGGGCGGCAACAGAAGGGGGTCCGCCCCGGCCTCATGGATCACAAGGGTCACTGTGCCGGGGCTGCGGCTCAAGTACGTGCTGGCTTGTCCGTATTCAAGATCTTCGAGCCAGGGGGAAGCGGAAGTACCCAGATAGACGTCGACCGGTCCGGCGTCCGGCGAAGCGTGGACAACCCGGATCTT
>CBDURF010000040.1:0-23649 GCA_965369705.1 uncultured bacterium | reverse complement strand
GCTTTTGTTGGAATCTGGAAGTCCATTTTTTCAAAAGCAGCGGGAGTACTGTGTGAAGACGATCTATCTGGGAAATCTACCATTTACGGCAACCGAGGACGATGTGAAGGAACTCTTCGGCCAGCATGGTGATGTGGCCAGCGTCAGTTTGATCAACGACCGGGAAACCGGCCGTTCGCGGGGTTTCGGTTTCGTGGAAATGGCTCCGGAGGCCGCGACCAAGGCCATCGGGGCCCTCGACGGAACCGATTTCGGCGGGAACACCCTGCGCGTCAACGAAGCGCGGGACCGGGGGGCACGGCCGCCTCGGCGGTCCTGGTAATTTCCCCCTGAACGCCTGATCAAGAAGAAGGCCATTCGGCGGGACGGTCTTCTTATTTCCAGCCTGTCAAGTCCCCATCCCGACCTTGCCAAGTTGAAAATCCCAGACCATTGTTGGGGCACCGAAAGGGTGCCCGTGAGATATTTATTGTTGATAGTCATGGTTTTAGCGAGCCTGCCCGCGGTTGCCGCGGCGGAGCAGGGCGCATCTTCGTTCACTATCTCCCCGCTGTTCGATCTGCGGGTCCGCCAGGAAATCCTCGACGGCGTCTTTCATTTCGCTCCGGAACCCGACCGCAACTGGATCCGGTTCCGTACCCGGGCCGGCGCCAAGGCCGCCACCGGGCATCACGAGTTCAAGATCCTGCTGACCAATGAACACCGTCGCGTCGTGCGGCCCGACGACATCCCCTTCGACTGGGACGAAATCATACTGGACCAGGGCTATTGGGCCTGGTCCATCTTTCCGAATACGAAACTCACGGTCGGCCGTCACAACATCATCTGGGACCGCGGTTTTTTGATGCTGGAAGGGCACCCGCTGGACGGCAGTCGCAGCATCTACCAGAACGCGATCCGTTTACAGACTCCCTTGGCGGGCGGCGACCTGGACCTGGCGGTGATCCACAATCCAAAGCGGGATCCACTCGTTCTGGCCGGAGATCTGGACCGGCCCCTGACCGACGCCGATGAGACCGCGGTGGCGGTCCGCCTGGCCCACGGCGCGGCCAAGTGGTCCCTGATCTGGAAGAACGAAGTGGATCCGGATCACAATCTGCCCCATCTGCAGGTGTTGACCCTCGGAGGCCGGATCGACCACGAATTGGGCGATACCGGAGATCTGATGGGAGAACTGGGCATCCAATACCAGAAGGAAAGTTCCAGCCCGTCCGATCAACCCGACGGCTTCGCCCTGGCCCTGCAGGCCCACCTCGCGGATGATCTGGGTTCGGCCTGGCGCGGCAAGGCCGGGTTCTTCTACTATTCCGGCGCCAGCGGTGACCTGCACGCCTTCCGCACGCCCTGGGGCCGTTGGCCCAAATGGAGTGAACTCTACATCTACACCCTGATCGGCGAGAGTACTCCCGGGCGGGTCACGGTGGCGGCCTGGGAGAATATCGCCGCGCCACACGCGGAGGTCACTCGTCCCTTCGGGGATTCGTTCCGGTTCCGGTTCAGCGCCTACTACCTGTTGGCCCCCCAGACGGATTGGATACCGCGAGGGGCCCTGACCGAAACGGAATTGACCTTCGATCTGTTGCCGGGCCTGAAGGGCCACCTGTTATGGGAGATGCTTGACCCGGGGCGTTTCCACGACGGCCGCGGTGGGTTTCCACCCTTGACGTCGACCGTCCATTTCCTGCGTTGGCAACTGGCCTACGCGCTTCCGTGAGGTAGAAGATGGCGCCGTTTCATATGTCCTGGCTCACCTTCGGGGCTTTCCTGGTTCTCGGGGGGACCATAATCCTGGCTCTCGTCTGGGCCCTGGTCGACCGGGCCAGGGATCGCGGGGGAAAGTCATGATCGTCTACATCGTCGTTCTGGTGGTCTATCTGGGCCTGCTGGCCGCCATCGGCATGGTCATGAGCGGCCGCAGTCGTAGCGTGGGGGATTTCGCCATCGGGGGCCGGTCCGTGGGTCCCTGGGTGACGGCCCTCTCGTTCGTGGCGGCCTACTATTCGAGCGTGGTGATCATCGGGGGCGGCGCCTTCGGTTGGAAGTTCGGACTGGCCACGCTGTGGGTCGGGGCGGGCAACGTGCTGGTGGGGACGACCCTGGCCTGGATCATCCTGGGCCGCCGGATTCGCCGCTTCACCGAAAACCTCGACGCCATGACCCTGCCCGGATTCTTCGCCGGCAGGTATGGTTCGGCCGAAGCGCGCATTTTCAGCGCGGCGACGACGGGGCTGTTCCTCATCATCTACAACGTCAGCGTGCTCAAGGGGATGGCCAACACCTTCGAGGTGCTGATGGATCTGCCCTACTGGAGCGGGGTCCTCATTTCCGGCGTGGTGATCCTCTTCTACACCGCCGTCGGGGGATACCTGGCGGTCGTCTATACGAGCTTCGTGCAGGCCCTGGTGATGATCGCTGCGCTTCTTCTCCTGACGTTCATGTCCCTGCAGAAGGTTGGCGGGATGACCGCCCTGGTGGACCGTCTGAACACCGTGGACCCGGGTCTGGTCAATACGCCCGGAGTGTGGGGCTGGGCGGGACTGATCAGTTTCACGCTCATCGTCAGTCTGGGCACCTGGGGCATGCCGCAGTTGCTGGTGCGCTTCTATTCCATCAAGAACGACAAGATGCTCCGCCTGGGCACGGTGATCGTCACCATCGGCGCCTCGGTCGCGCTCCTGCCCTACCTGACCGGAGCCGTAGCCCGGGTGCTGGTTCCCGAACTGTCCAGCGCCGACCAGGCGATTCCCGCCCTGACCAAGCTGGTCCTGAACGACTGGGGCGGAGCGCTGTTTCTGGCCGGAGTGGTGGCCGCGGGCATGAGCACCTTCGCCGGGGTGTTGATCATCATTTCCAGCTCGATGGTCAACGACGTGTGGATCAACGGGCTGGGCCGCACCCTGTCCCCGGCGGCGGAACTCAAGGCCACTCGCCTGATGAGTCTGGCGGTGGGTGTGATCAGCCTTCTGATCGCGCTCAAGCCGCCGGCGCTCGTGCTGGTGCTGACGGCGTTTTCCTGGGCCGTGATAGCCTCGACCAACCTGTGGCCGCTGTTGTTCGGTCTGTACTGGAAACGGACCAGCTCCAAGGCAGCCTTATGGAGCATGATCACCGGGGTGTTCGCCGCACTTCTTTGGCAGGCCTGGCCGCGCCTCGGGTGGCTGCCGGAACTGCCGGGGGCCCTGGCCGGGATCCATGGTTTTGTGGTGGGAACGACGGTGGGGCTGGTCGTGATCCTCATCGGGACCTTCGCCGGGCGGCCCGCGCCCCGGGAATGCGTTGACAAGTCCTGGGGAACGACCGCGGACTGACCGAGCGCCAGAATCCCCGTGCCCTGGTGATTGGTTCACGGTAGACTGTGCAGACGATTACCGAACGGGTTTCCAGCGGGGATCAGCGTGGTTTCTATCGAAGACATCAGACAGGCCGCGACACGGATCGCCGGAAGGGTGCACCGCACCCCGGTGCTGACCTGCTCCGCGGTGGATCGTCTGGCCGGCGCTTCCCTTTTCTTCAAGTGCGAAAATTTCCAGAAAGTGGGCGCCTTCAAGATGCGCGGCGCCACGAACGCCGTGCTGTCCCTGCACGATGACGAGGCGGACCGCGGCGTGGCCACCCACTCATCCGGCAACCACGCCCAGGCCTTGGCTCTGGCCGCCCGGCTGCGGGGGATTCCGGCCTACATCGTGATGCCTACAAATGCTCCGGCCGTCAAGCGGGCGGCCGTAGAAGGTTACGGGGCGGAAATCATCACCTGCGAGCCCACGCTGCAGGCCCGCGAGGATACCCTCGCCGCGGTGGTTGAACGGACCGGAGCGACCTTCGTTCATCCCTACGACAACGAATCCATCATCGCCGGTCAGGGCACCGCGGCGGTGGAACTGATGGAGGAAGTCCCTGTTCTGGACGTGGTCATGGCCCCGGTGGGGGGCGGCGGCCTGTTGTCCGGCACCGCCCTGGCAGTGAAGGCCCTGGCCCCGGATATCCGCGTCATCGGCGCCGAACCGGCCGGCGCCGATGACGCCGCCCGCTCCCTGGCCGCCGGCCGCATCATTCCTTCGGTCGACCCCGACACGGTGGCGGACGGGTTGCTGACCAGCCTGGGGGAGCGGAATTTTCCCATCATCAAGGAGCATGTCTCGGCGATCTGGACCGTCGGCGATCCGGACATCATCGCCGCCATGAGACTGATCTGGGAGCGGATGAAGATCGTCATCGAACCCTCCGCCGCGGTCTGTCCGGCCGCCGTCCTGGCCAGGCCCGAGGAAGTGGCGGAGCTCCGCATCGGGATCATCCTGTCGGGCGGCAACGTGGACCTTGACCGGCTGCCCTGGCTGGCCGGGAAGGAGTAGGCATGCACCGCGAAGCCGCGGGCCTGATCGAGAGCCTGGGCCTGGAGCCGCATACCGAGGGTGGATATTTCCGTGAGACCTGGCGCTCGGACCGGACGGCCCGGCTGGGTGGTGGATTTGGCGGACCCCGGAGGCGAAGACCGTTCGGGACGGCCATCTACTATCTGCTGGACGGCCGGGACGTCTCGAAGCTGCACCGTTTGAAGATGGATGAGATCTGGCACCTGTATGCGGGCGGTCCCCTGAACCTTCATCTGCTGGAAAAAGGCAGGGGTGCCCGTGTGCTGCAACTTGGACTCGATACCGCCGCCGGCCCAGTGTTTCAGGCGACGGTGCCGGCCGGGTGCTGGTTCGGGGCCTCGCTTGCCGAGGAGGATTCCTACGCCTTGGCGGGATGCACCCTCGCCCCGGGTTTCGACCACGCGGATTTCGAACTGGGCCTGCGCGCCCGTCTGCTGAAAGAATTTCCCGAGCATGAAGAGATCATCCGGCGGTTGACCTGAGCAGGACCATTTGGAGGAATGAATGAGCCACACGACGACCATCAAGGTCAGGAGTTATCACTGCGACTCCTACGGCCATGTAAACAACGCCCGCTTCCTGGAGTTGCTCGAGGAAGCCCGCTGGTCCTTCCTCGAGGACAATCTGGATCTGGCGGTCTGGAAAGAAAAGAACCTGGGCATCGTGGTGGCGGCCTTGACCATCAACTATCGCCGCCCCGCCCCCGTGGACACGGTCCTGGAGATCCGCTCGACCATGGGTGAACTGGGCGCCAAGACGGGCGTCATCCACCAGGATATCCTCAACCAGACGACCGGCAAGCTGGTGGCTGACGCCGATGTGACCTTCGCGGTGGTGGATACGGGGACGGGTAGAGCCGTGCCCCTGGCGGGGGAAGTGCGGGCGGTGTTCGAAAAGTCCGCGCCCGGGGGCGGGGGCGACGGACTTTGAAGTCCGGGGCGTGGCGTCATGAATTTCGCGCCGTCGGGCCGGGCATCCTGTTTGCGGGGGCGGCCCCGAGGCCATGGTATAATAGTGCTGGTGATCCCCGCCTGCGATGAATTGGGGATGATCAGTCGTCATCCGGTCCACTTTCGGAACCAGAAGAAGGATCATGACAATCCCGAGGACCGCGGCGATCGCCACATCATATTTTTTCCTGAGTTGAACCATTTCCCATTTGTTTTCATGGGGATTGGTGAGTCGACATTATCCAGACTATCAGGAGCCGGGTTGTTGCCCGCGGAACAGCTGGTCGAATGCTTCGCGCATGCCCGCCTGCAGGGCCGCGACGTCTTCGGCCGACCACTCGTCCTGGTCTTCCCGGATGAAGGACGTCTTATCCACCCGGTTGTCGAAGCGGCCCAGGGGCAGGAAGTAGGATTTGCCGTTCTTGTCGACCTGAACGGTGTTCGATTTCCCTGAGATCTTGAGCAGGTACTCCGTGTCGTCGCAGCCGTAATCCCCGTACATGACAGCCAAAGGTACGCCGTGGTGCAGGATACTGCCCGGATCGTCCGGATCGGTGCGGGCGGCGTTTTTCCGCCGGGATTCCTCGGGCGTGACCCAGATATAAAGGATGCTCGCCTTGGCAAGGATGGCCGGGCTCAACTGACCCAGGCTGCCGGTGTAGCCGTAGGGGTGGGGGATGGGCATGGTCTGTCCGTCGGCACAACCCCGCGCAAACTCGATCACCACGGTTTTGCCTTCGAGGCTGTCGGGCACCTCGGCGATCTTGTCGTTCAGCAGCTTGCGCGCCTCGTCCTCGATGGGACCGGCGATCTCACGGCGCAGGTCCTCGGGCAGGATGCCTATGATCGCCTCGCCGCCGGCCCGGACCCTGGCAGCGTCGATGCGGTCGAACAGCCACAGGGCGGCCGATTCGGGCGCGGGCCGGTTGAGCGCCGCCAGATCTTCGTAGTCCTCGTTGATCAATTCGATCAATGTCAGCCAGTCGACGGGATTGCGAAAGGGCAGCGCAGGTGAAACGAAGAACGCTCCGGGGCGTCCGCGGGACGTCAGTTCATCGCTGACCCGGCGCATGATGTGCACGTAGGGGAAATCATCGAGTTGAACCGTATGTCCGATCCCGAATTGCTCGTGGCATTGCTCCGGACTGAGACTTGCCAGGTAACGGCGGGCTTCGGATTTGCCGCTGGCCGGAAGGGCGAGCAACAGCAGGACGTCGATATGCTTGGACATGTGTCAATCCTTTCGAAGTTCAGGGCGGCATGGGGAATATCTTTAATCCTGAGGGATTATTCGTGTTCGGGCTGCCGGCGTCAAGGGACCGGTTGACGGGTTTTGGTTGTGTCTCTGGAACTGTGTCTGGTTCGTTTAGGAATGGTGGAGGCTGGAGTAACCCCACGGGAGTCCATTTCGCCGACCGAAACAGAAACCCCACCCAAAGATCAATCCCGATCCCGCAAGGTGATGACCCGACACACTCCTCGACAAATCCAAAGGATCTATTACCCTGTAAAATACTAGGATTATATCACGTCCCTGATATTGACGGGCATCACGCCGGCACCCGTCCGGCTGAATAGGATTTCATGTCCACGGACAAGACTTTCGACCTCAACCCCGATAAGGACCCGCTCAACACGGTGGCCTGGGACCAGACCGAGGAGGAAACGGCTTCTCCTACCGAAACTCCCGAGTGGATCGGCCCGTACCGCCTGGTCCGGCAGATTGGCGAAGGCGGTATGGGCCTGGTCTACGAGGCGGAGCAGCTCGAACCTCTCAAGCGCAGGGTCGCCCTGAAGATGGTCAAGCGGGGGATGGACACCGCCGAGTTTGTCGCCCGTTTCGAATCCGAGCGCCAGGCCCTGGCCATGATGGATCACCCGGCCATCGCCAAGGTGTTCGACGCCGGGGCCACGGAGGCCGGGCGCCCCTATTTCGTCATGGAGTTCGTGGAGGGAATTCCCATCAACGACTACTGCGACGAGCACCGGCTTTCGGTCCGCGAGCGGCTGGAGCTCTTTGTCCTGGTCTGCGAGGGGGTTCAACACGCGCACCAGAAAGCGATCATCCACCGCGACCTGAAACCCTCGAACGTCCTGGTGGGAACGGTTGACGGGCTGCCGGCGCCCAAGATCATTGATTTCGGCGTGGCCAAGGCCATGGACCAGTCACTGTCCGACAACACCATGACCACCAGCGCCGGCCAGCTGGTCGGCACACCCGAATACATGAGTCCGGAACAGGCGGACATGGCGGGCCAGGGTATCGACACCCGAACCGACGTGTACGCTCTTGGCGTGGTGCTCTACGAACTGTTGGTCGGCCAGCTGCCGTTTCCGTCCGAGGATCTGAAGGAAAAGGGGTTCTACGAGGTCCTGCGGATCATTCGCGAGGATGAACCGCCCAAACCGAGCACACGGGCCAAGACCCTGGCCGGATCCAGCGAGACCCTGATCAAGGTGGCGGGCAACCGCAGCATCGGACCGACGGCTCTGGGCAAGAAACTTCGCGGTGATCTGGACTGGATCACCATGAAGGCGCTGGAAAAGGACCGGACCCGGCGCTACGAAACCGTCAAGGGGCTTGGCCTGGACATCAAGCGCCATCTCCGGTTCGAACCAGTCAGCGCCGGCCCTCCGGGCACGGCCTACAAGACCCGCAAATTCATTCGCCGGCACCGGACGGGCGTGGCGGCGGCGGCCTTCGTATTCGTGGCGATCCTGCTGGGCATCGCCGGCACCACGACCGGCCTGATTCGCGCGGTGAGAGCCGAGCAGCACGCCAGACAAGAGGCCGAAACGGCCCGGAAGGTCTCGGATTTCCTGGTCGATCTTTTCGAGGTGTCCGATCCCGACCAGGCCAAAGGCAATACCATCACCGCGCGTGAGATTCTCGACCAGGGCTCCCTGCGCATCGCCGAGGAACTGAAGGGTGAGCCCATGACCCAGTCCCGGTTGATGAACACCATCGGCAAGGTCTACCAGAACCTCGGACTGTACGATGAGGCCGCCCCACATCTGGAAAAGGCCCTTGAGCTGCGGCGCGGTGTCAGCGGCGCGGATGATGTGGCTGCTGCCACCCTGCTCACCGACCTGGCGGATCTCTATATCGACAAGGGTCGGTATGACGATGCCGAATCGATGCTGAAGGAAGCCCTGGCCGTGATGGATCAGCAGGGGGACCAGACGGACAATCTCGATCTGGCCTTGAGTGTCAACGAATTGGCCAGCGTCTATCGCAGGCAGGGCAAGTACGACCTGGCCGAGCCTCTTTACGAAAGGGCCCTGGCCATTCGCATGGCAGCCCTGGGTCCCGACGATCCGGAGGTCGCCCGCAGCTACAACAGCCTGGCGATTCTGAGCTGGAACCGAGGCAACTACGCGGAGGCCCAGCGGCTGTACAAACAGGCCCTGCGCCTGTGGGAAAATGCGTACGGCTCGGACCATTCCGACGTGGCCAAGGGCTTGAACAATCTGGCCCTGCTCTATCACCATCAGGACCTCTACGAGGACGCGGAACCCATGTACCGCAGGGCCGCCGAGATCTACGAAAAGGTGTTGGGATCCGATCATCCCCGCCTGGCTCTGGCCCTGAACAACCTGGCCCTTTGCCACCAGGAACAGGAGCAGTTGGACCAGGCCGACCCCCTGTTTCGCCGGGCTCTGGACATCAGGGAGAAGGTTCTCGGCCCGGACCATCCCGACGTCGCCCAGACGCTGAACAACCTGGCCAACCTGGAGCGGTCCCGGGAAAATTTCGCTGAAGCGGAAGCTCTGTACACCCGTGCCCTGGAAATCCGGGTGGGAGCGTTGGGGGAGGGGCATCCGGATGTGGGGTGGACCCTGCGAGATCTAGGGAAGCTGTCCCATCTCAGGGGCAATCCGGAAAATGCCGTGCCCCGGTTCGAACAAGCCATGGCCATTTTTGAAAAGGCGTTGGGGATGCATCACCCGGATCTTGCGGAAATCCTGCCTGATTACTCCGCGGCCCTTCGCGAGGTGGGCCGGACCGCCGAGGCGGACTCCCAGGACCTGCGGGTGGAATTGATCAAGGAAAAAATGGCCCCGACCTCCGAATAGAAAACGGCGGGAGCGTTGCCCCCACCGCTGTCGCGGATTCTGCGTTTCACCTATCCCTTTATTGCCGCCTTCAGGAATTCGCGCCGCATGCGCGCAATGTTCTGGATTGAGATCTCCTTGGGACAGACCGCTTCGCACTCGCCGTGATTCGAGCAGTCGCCGAAGCCCTCGGCATCCATCTGCTCGACCATGAGCAGGGCCCGGCGCGTGCGTTCGGGGTCGCCCTGGGGAAGCCAGGAGAACTGGCTGATCTTGGCGCTGACGAACAGCGAGGCCGAGGCGTTGGGGCAAGCGGCGACACAGGCGCCGCAACCGATGCAGGCGGCGGCGTCGATGGCGTTGTCGGCCGCCTCCTTGGGTACCATGAAGGCGTTGCCGTCCGGCGCCGATCCCATGTTCGCGGTTACGAACCCGCCCTTGCTCTGGATCCGGTCGAACGCGTCACGGTCGACGATCAGATCCTTGATGATGGGGAAGGGCCCGGCGCGGAAAGGTTCGAGGGTGATGGTTTCGCCGTCCTTGAAGGACCGCATCCGCACTTCGCAGGTGGTGGTGCCGGCGTGGGTGCCGTGGGCCACGCCGTTGATGATCATCCCGCAGGTGCCGCAGATGCCTTCCCGGCAATCGTTGTCGAATTCGACCGCCTCTTCACCCTTCTTGACCAGATCCTCGTTCAGAACGTCGAGCATCTCGAGAAAGGACATCAACGGCAGAACGTTTTTCACCGTGTAGTCGACGAACCGGCCCTTGGCTTCACCCCGGGCCTGCCGCCAGATTTTCAGATGAATCGTCTTGGGTTTGTCGCTCATGGGACAATCCTTCCTCTATTTGTAGCTACGGGTCTTGAGTTCCACGTTTTCGAAGACCAGGTCTTCCTTGTGCATGACGGGCTCCTGGTTCTCGCCGGTGTACTCCCAGGCCGAGACGAAGGTGAAATTGGCGTCGTCGCGCTTGGCCTCGCCCTCCTCGGTCTGGTGTTCTTCGCGGAAATGTCCCCCGCATGATTCCTCACGCATCAAGGCGTCGCGAGCCATCAGTTCACCCAGTTCGAGATAATCCGCCAGGCGGTTGGCCTGTTCGAGCTGCTTGTTCAGGTCGGCGTCCGTGCCGCTGAGAGCCAGGTTCTGCCAGAACTCGCCGCGCAGCTTGCCGATTGTCTCGATGGCTTCAGTCAGCCCCTCGCGGTTGCGGGCCATGCCCACTTTGCGCCACATGGTCCGGCCCAGGTCCCAGTGGATTTCGCGGACGGTGCGTTCGCCCTTGATGTTCAGCAGCCTCTGGAAGTTCTCGCGTACGTCGTTCTCCACGGCCTTGAAGGAGTCGTTGTCCGTGGTAACCGGATCCAGCTTCGCGCCGGCCAGGTAGTTGGCCACCACCCGTGGTACCACGAAGTAACCGTCGGCCAGACCCTGCATCAGGGCGCTGGCGCCCAGGCGGTTGGCGCCGTGGTCGGAGAAGTTGGCCTCCCCGGCCACGAACAGGCCCTCGATGGTGCTCTGCAGGTTGTAGTCCACCCACAGTCCCCCCATGGTGTAGTGGGGGGCGGGGTAGATCATCATCGGAGTGTCGTACGGATTGTCGCCGATGATCTCCTCGTACATGTCGAAGAGATTGCCGTAGCGGTCCTTCACGACTTCCTTGCCCAGCCGCCCGATGGCCTCGGCGAAATCGAGGTACACCGAGTGGTCGGAGTGGTAGGCGCTCTTGCCGGCGTCGCATTCCACCTTGGCGGCCCGAGCGGCGATGTCGCGGGGCACCAGGTTGCCGAAGGCCGGATAGCGCCGCTCCAGGTAGTAGTCCCGTTCTTCCTCGGGGATCTGGTTGGGCGGTCGTTTGTCGCCGGGTTTCTTGGGCACCCAGACCCGACCGTCGTTGCGAAGGCTTTCGCTCATCAACGGGAGCTTGGACTGGTAGTCGCCCAGGTGCGGCACGGCGGTGGGGTGGATCTGCGTGAAGCAGGGGTTCGAGAACAAGGCGCCCCGCCGGTGGGCCCGCCAGATGGCCGTGGCGCTGCAGTTCACGGCGTTGGTCGACAGGTAGAACACCGGGCTGTAGCCGCCCGTGGCCAGAACCACGGCATCGGCGTCAAACCGCTTGATTTCGCCTGTGATCAGTTCACGGACGATGATGCCGCGTGCCTTGCCGTCCACCACGACCAGGTCCAGCATTTCATGCCGGGGTAACATCTCCACTGTTCCGGCTGCGACCTGCCGGCTCAGGGCGCTGTACACGCCGAGCAGAAGCTGCTGACCGGTGATGCCCCGGGCGTAGAAGGTGCGGCTGACCTGTACCCCGCCGAACGAGCGGTTGGCCAGGGTGCCGCCGTACTCGCGCGCGAATGGCACGCCCATGGCCACGCACTGGTCGATGATGCCATCGGACAACTGGGCCAGGCGGTAGGTGTTGGCTTCCCGGGAGCGGTAGTCGCCGCCCTTGATGGTGTCGTAGAACAGACGGAACACGCTGTCGCCGTCGTTCTGGTAGTTCTTTGAGGCGTTGATTCCGCCCTGGGCGGCCACGCTGTGGGCCCGGCGCGAGGAGTCCTGAATGCAGAAGTTCTGCACGTTGTAGCCGGCCTCGCCCAGGGTGGCCGCGGCGGCGCCGCCGGCCAGTCCGGTGCCCACGACGATGATCTTGAATTTACGACGGTTCCCGCCCGGAGCGACCAGGGGGCTGTCCATCATGTGACGGTCCCACTTGTCGGCCAGGGGGCCGCCGGGGATCTTGGCGTCGAGAATCCTGTTGCCAGTCATATCAATGACCTCCCGGCGTGGTCGTAAGAACCGCGGTCTGGATAAGATCGGGATCGCCGAAGAGGAAGAGGTAGACGGGGATCACGATGAAGGCGATCGCCAGCAGGACGGCGACTACGAAGGCGATCCTGACCAGGATGGGCAGGTACTTGTCGTTGGCCCAGCCGAGGGATTGGAAGGCGCTCCAGAATCCGTGCCTCAGGTGGAAGCCGAGCAGGGTCATCACAACCACGGTGAAGACCGTGAAACCGATGCCCTTGAAGACCAACACCACGGTCTTGTAGAGGTTCTTCACCCCGTGGGCGTCCACATCGTGATTGCCGAACTTGAACAGGTAGATGTGGCTGATCACGAAGAAGAGGAGAAGAGCCCCGGTGTAGATCATGGTCTGGGAAGCCCAGGTCTTGCGGCTCTTGCCTCCGGCGTTGCGGGAGTACTTGTAGCCCTGTTTCCGGGCCTTGCGTTTGTCGGTCCAGGCCACCGTGAAGGCCGACACGATGTGGAAGCCGAAGATCAGGAAGATCCCGATTTCGAAGGCGTAGATGAGCCAGCCGTGCAGGGCGGTTTCCAGAAAATGGGCATAATCGTTGAAGGCGTGGGGGCCGAGGAAAAGCGTGAGATTACCGAGTAGATGAACAGCGACGAATCCGATGAGGCAGAAGCCCGTCAGCCCGGTGATCACCTTCTTTCCCACCGACGACCAGGCGGCCGAACCGAAAGAATCCATGAATTCGCACTCCTGGCAAAAGGGTCCGCAGAAGTTAAAAGTTACGACGGAAATTAGAACATAAGTTCTTGTCGGGGGCAGCACAATTTTTTCGTGGGAAATTGAAAACAGTTTGCAAGTCGTTGGGGTGGAATACAAAAGCCCTGCGGGAGAGTGGGATTTGCCGGGCCACCGGGCCAAACCCAAAGGGGCCGATCCGCAAGGGACCGGCCCCGATTATCCGGGTCAGGCACGGAAAAAGTGACGAACTACATTCCCGATCCGCAGGGAACGAGTTCGGTTCCGGTCGCGGTATAGTTCGGTCCCGTGAGGGTCCAGTTGGCGTTGCCCTGGCCGTCATACAGGACATCAGTGCGGTACGGCCCGACTTCGACAAATGCCAGACCGGTGGGGCAACCTTCGAAAGGTGTGGTCAGGGCCAGTCCCCAGTTCATGGTCAGATTCAGGTTTTCCGTTCGATCATTGCTCGTGACCGACGCGGTGATTTCGGCATGGCCGGTCCCGTCGATTCCGTAGCCGGCTTCCAGGTAGGTGACCACCATGCCGGTGCTCAGGTCGAATTCGAGATCCGACACGCCCTGCTCGCCCTCATCATGGATGGTCATGCCGGCGGCCTGGCGGTACTCCATTTCGGTGGCGCCCAGCGGCGTCGGCAGGGGACCTTCCGGGTTACGGAACTGGATCCAGACCGAGACCCGCGTCTCGCCGGTCGTGGTCGGCGGGTCACCCTCGGTGAAGGTCACCGTCTGATCCAGGACCCAGGCCATCTGTTCTTCGTCCCAGGTGGGCTCGTCCGCCGCTTTATCCTGGGCCAGGGCGGAAAAATCACCCTGGCTGGCCAGGGGCGCCGCTGCGGCCATCTGATTAATCATTTCAATGGCTTGGCGGGACCATTCCTCGGCGGTGTCCGCGTCCATATCGAAATTTTCCTGGGGGGCGACGGGGTCGGATTCACAGCCGGCCACAGCCAGCAGCGTCAGCGCGAAGACCCCGGTCAGCAGGAGAAATTTGCAGGATTTCATAGGGAATTCCCTTCGGGTTGTCGGGTGGCGACGGGAAGAATGCAAAGCAATGGCCTGGCGCCGGCACTGATTCCGTGCGGAATGCACGGGTGCGCCAAGTCTGGACCAGCCAGGAGGTTAAAGAAGCAGGATTGATGCCCAAGGTTGAAATCCAGCAGGGTTTTGGGGAAGTGACCGGTGCAGAGCCATGTCTACGACGACGATCCTCATTACTAATATGACGCCGGGGGGGGATTGACCTTTGGGCCGATTTAAGCGATAATGAATACAGAGGTTCCTTGGAACCTGATCTGTCCGGAGATTGTCTGGAAATTGTCCGGAAGTTCTGCCAAGAAGATGGCCTGGATCCTCCAGTTACCCCTGAGCGATCGCCCCTGATTTTGGCTATGTTGATTAGGTATACCCACGATCGTGCCAGGAGGAACGGCCATGAAACATCCCCCGGTCGCCACAGGCGTATTAGTCCGAATCAGTTTGATTCTTGTCATGTTGCCGCTGATAGTGGCCCTGAGTGGCTGTTCGTTGTTCGGCATCGCCACCAAGGGCAACCTCAACGAACTGGCCGACAAGCAGGACCAGGAGCATCAGCAGCTCCAGGCCCAGGTTCGCCAGTCCGATGAGAAGATGGACGGGCGCGTGACCCGGGTCGAAGATCAGACCCGCCGGCTCGACCAGGATTTGATTCGTTACGAGGCCGAAATCCAGTCGGCCAAACTTCAGCTCCAGACCATCAAGCTGGACATGGATACCTTCGAGGACGGCCTTGACCGCGCCGCCACCGACAGCAAGCAGGCGCTGCGGATCCAGCATGAATCCGTGATCAGCGAACGCGACCGGCTGCGTCAGCGGTTGAACGAGATCGACGCGCTGATCCTGAGCTGGGAGCAACAGCGGATGCTCGAGCCCGAAGGGACCGTTACTCCCGTGCCGGGCGGACTGATAGTGCCTGAAAAGAAGCTGGAAACCAAGGGCGCGGCAGACGCAGCTTCCGCCTCGAACGAGACCTCCGTCTGGAAGGACCGCCGATCCGGGACGAGTTCGCGGTAAGCGGCAACCGATGTTCTCGAACCCTACTTGACCAACGTCAGCCTCCGGGTGGCGATATCGCCTGCCGTTCCCCGGGCCCGGGCTAACCCCCCTGTTTCAATTGTTTATGATAATGTTGGGGCGGGCGCGAAACCCAGCACACATATGTGTCAACCGGGTTTATTCGCCCTCCGGGGCCTCCGTTTGCGGGGTGAGCGGGCCGGATCCCTCGGTTTTGGCCATCCCGCGCATTTTTATCCACCGTCCCAGCCGCGCCAAACCCCAGCCCCACCGCGTGAACATGAAATACAGGGCGGGGATGGCCATCAGGATCAGCACCGTGCTGCTGCCCAATCCCCCGATCGAACTGAGCGCCAGGTTCTCCCAGATGTCCTTGCCGACCGAGGCATCCTTCTTGTAGAGCAGGGGCAGCAGGCCGGCGATGGTGGTGCCGCTGGTCAAAAGGATCGACCGCATCTGGATCCGCGTGCCGTCGACGATCGCCCGGTTCAGAACTCTTTGGCGGATTTCACTGGGCAATCGCCACAGATCGAATCCGCCCAGGCGGCGTTTAAACGGGATCTGTCCTTCGTCTGAACCCTGCGGGAAATTCTCCTCCGCCAGGATTTCACGCACCTGCAGCCGGAACCGGTTGATCAGCAGGATCGCGTTGTTCACCACGATGCCGAACATCAGTATCAACCCGATCTTGGCGGATGAATCGAATTCACTACCCGTGGCCCAGAACAGGCCCCCCACACCCACCATGGCCATGGGTATGGAGAAAAGCACCAGGAACGGCAGGAAGAAACTCTCGAACATCGCCGCCAGGGCCATGAAGATGAAGGCTCCCGTCAACCACAGGGTCTGATTGAGCTCCTCTTCCTCTTCCTCGGTGATCTGCTGGCCGGACATGTCCTCGGCCGTGTAGCCGTAGGGGAGTTGGATGCCTTCCATGATATCGTTGATGAACCTGCGTCGCATGCGGTCGGTGCCGATGTACTCCCAGTTGATCTGCTGGCTGTAGCGCTGGTCATGACGGTTGATGGAGCTGATCTCGGGCCGGCTCTCAATGGTGATCAGGCGGCCGAGCATGACCTTCTGCCCGCGGCGGGTGGTCATGGTGCGGCCCATGATCTGGTCGTATTCGATGGACTCGGAATCATCGAAGGTCAGCATCAGGCGCTGATCCTCACCGTCCACCACCATGTGCCAGGGAGTTTCCACGCCCAGCAGGCGCCGGATGTGTCCCATGATCTCGGCCATGCTCAGCCGGTGCGAGGCCAGGGCTTCGCGATTCAGCATGATCACGGTCTCGTCCGTGGCGTTGCGGCTGAAGCGGTCGCCGCTGGTCAGACGGGGGTTGCGCACGCGCCGGTTGCGCTCGAGCCGGGCCAGCACGCCGTCGGTGATGGTCTTGAGCTCCTTGCTGTTGTAGCCGGTGATGCGAATGGTCGAATTGCTCATGCCCCCGCCGCGGCCGCCCTTCATGTAGGGGTCGCCGAAGCCGTTGATCCAGATGAACATGCCGCCCAGTTCCTCGGCCAGCACGATGAACTTGTTGCGGAACATCTCCGGATAGGCGGATTTCAGGAGTTCATCCTCGAATTCCAGATTGATCCAGGCGCGGTTGCCGTAGGCGCCGCTGCGCATGTGGGCGCCTGCGGGCAGGGGCAGGACCTCGCTCTCGAACAGCTTGATTGTCTCGCTGGACAGCTTGACGTCCGTTCCGACAGGCCGCTCGAGATACACGACGATCTGTTCCTTGGGCTGGGGACGCCAGAAACCGCCGGTGCGGACCTTGTCCTTGAATACGAAAAACGTGCCCACGAACAGGGCCAGGATCAACAAGGTGGGGTAGAACCAGAACCGCAGGTGCATTCGCGTCAACCTGGCCACGAAACTGACGAAGATGCCCACGCCGATCAGAAGACCGCCTGCCGCCCCGACCCAGGGAAGGGTGTCCAGGCCGGCGTAACGCCCCTTCCAGATGAACGCCACGACAAGGGTGATCACCGCCGCAATCACCACGCCCAGGGCCCAGCGCCACAGCATGGCGAATCCCGTCAGGCCGAATTCCTCGTCCGCGGCCTTGGAATTGCGCATACCCTTTTCGGCGGGCCCTTTCAGGGCCACGGGAATCCAGGCAAAGGCCACGAAGATCGATGCCAGCATGGCGATGCCCACGCTCACGGCCAGCGGCACGTAGAACAGGCTCAACCGGTCGGTCATGAAGATGAACGACAGGAAGGCCACCACGGTGGTCAGGGTGGTGGCCATGATGGGGAAGGCCACCTCGCGGGTGCCGCGGATCAGAGCCAGACGGCTGTCACCTTCCCACCGGCCGGTCAGCCGGCGGTGGATGGCGTCGAGCACGAGAATGCTGTTGTCCAGGAGCATGCCGAAACAGACCGTCAGTCCGCTGATGGTGATGAAGTTCACCGACACCCCGAAGAAATAGAACAGGGTCAGGCAGATCACGATGGCCAGCAGGATCGAGAAGATGACGATGGCCGTCAGTCTGACCTGCTTGAGCGCGATCGCCAGCAGGATGAACAGCAGGCCCAGGATGACCAGGGATCGGATCACCAGCTCCTTGAGCTTATCCTCCAGATCGTCACCCTCGTCCTGGTCCACCTCGAAGGTCACCGCGAAGGGAGCCTCGGCCTCTATCCGCGGCAGCTCTTCACGCAGGCGCCGGCTCACCGTGATCGAGTTCTGCCCGCTGCGCTTGGTGACGTTCAGGGTGATGACGTTTTCCCCGTTGATTCGGCTGTAGTAGGAAATGTCCTCGAAGTCGGGCTTGACGCTGGCCACGTGGCCCAGGGTGATGGGCTGTCCGCCGAGGATGCGCAGCACTGTGTCTTCCAACATGCGGAGTGAGACCGAATCCTGTACACTGACGGTCAACTCCAGTCCGCTACGGCGGATGACGCCGGCGGGAATGATGTCGTCCAGCACGTCCAACCGACGAGCGATCACGTCGGCGGTCAGGTCGTACCGCTCCATCAGTTCCAGATCCAGCAGCACCTTGATCAGGGGACGCGCACCGCCGCGCAATTCGGCGTCGGCCACTCCGGGGATGGCCAGGAAACGCGGCACCAACCAGGTCTCGGCCCGGTCGCGCAGGTCGTTCATCGGCAGGGGGGAGATCAGACTGACGGAGTAGAATTCCTCGGAGCGCAACTCCTCGGGAACGAAGGGCCGGATGTCGGGCTGTCCCGCCTGGGCGGGCAGGGTGCGACGCACAGCGCCCAGACGTTCAGAAAGTTCCAGACGCGCAAACTCCATGTCCGTGCCGCGTTTGTATTTAACCGTGACAGAACTTTGGCCGTGCCGGGACTGGGAATCAAGATCCTCGACGCCGTGGCAGCCCGCGACGGCCTCCTCGATGGGCAGGGTGATCGAACGCTGGATGGCGCTGGGAGAGGCCCCGCTCCACCTGGTGACGATGGAAAGCTCCGGCAGATCCGTTTCGGGCATCGCCTCGATGTTCAGGCGCGGCAGGGCATACAGGCCCATCACGATCAGGGCGGTGAACAGCATCCACGTGGCGACGGGGTGGTCGACGGCGAAGCGGATCACGACAAACGGCTCCTTGTCAATATTCCTTGTCCGTGTGGCGGTGCAGCATCTCGTAGACCACCGGTGTCAGGAACAGGGTCAATAAAGTGGCGAGGCTGAGCCCGCCGATGATGGTGATGGCCAGCGGACGCTGCATCTGCTCCCCGGTGCCCAGGCCCAGTCCCATCGGCAACATGGCCAGCACTGTGGTCACGGTCGTCATGACGATGGGCCGGAAGCGCAGGGAGCTGGCCTCCATGATTGCTTCGCGACCGGGCATGCCCTCGGACCTGAGCCTGCGGATGGTGGCGACCTTGACGATGGCGTCGTTCACCGCGATGCCCAGCAGGGCGATCATGCCTATCAGCGAAATGATGTTCATGCTCTGGCCGGTCAACGACAGGGTTACCAGGGCGCCTCCGACACCAACGGGCAACACCGCGGAGATGATCAACGGGTCCAGAAAACTTTCGAACTGAGCAGCGAGGATCATGTAGACCAGCAGGATGGAAAGCAGCAGGGCGTAACCAAGGTCGCGGAAGCTGCTGTTGATCTCTTCCTGTTCGCCGCCGGTGACGAAGGCGACTCCCTCGGAAACCTCGGTGCCGTCGAGAAGGGCGTTCACGTCCTGCCAGACATCCGCCAGACTGCGACCGTTGACGTCGCCGGAGATGGTGATCTGCCGCCGCTGGTCGCGCCGCACGATTTCGCGCACGGGCGTGCCCCGGGTCTGGATCATGAAGGATCCCAGGGGGACGGTCTTGCCTTCTCCCACCGCCACCGGCGAGGCCAACACCGTGGCCAGATCGTAGCGCAGATCACGGGGCAGCCGTACGGCGATGTCGATCCTCTGCTCGATCTCGTTGTAGGTGGTGGCCACGGTGCCCTGGATGCGGTTGCGCAGCTCGCGAGCCAGGGCGTCGGGCTCCAGACCGAAGCGCAAGGCCTTTTCCCGGTCCACGGTCACCTCGATGGTGGGATTGCCCATCATCCGATCCATCTCCACGTCGGCCAGGCCGGGAACAGCCCGCAGCCGGGGCAGGAGCTGGTCGGCCACGATTCGGGCTTCTTCGGATTTCTCGGCCACGACGCCCAGGGTGAAGGAAGCCTCTCCGCTGGCGAGGATCTCCCGCAGTCCGACACCTTCTTCGCTGAAAACGAAGATCGCGCCTTCCTTTTCCGCCAGGCGTGACTGCAGCCGTTCCTTGACCCGCTGCATGTCTTCGCGGCCATGACGGGAAGGCCGCAGCATGACCCGGATGCGCGCCGTGTTCGCGGAGCTGTATTCCTTCAGGCTGGCCAAGGTCTTTTCGGTCTCGCCAACCTGAGTGTAGACGGTCACGACCTCTTCCATGGGCGTCAGGAACCAGGCCAGATCCGCGGCCGTGGCATAGGTCATCTCCAGGGGAGTGCCCGCGGGCAGTTCCATCGCCAGGGTGAAGTCGCCCCGAGTGCGGTCGGGCATGAACGACAACCGCATCCCGCTGCCCAGCAGACCGGCGCCGGCCAGGGCCACCAGCAACAGGACCATGAACGCCAGTTTGTGGTCCATGACCTTGACCAGCAGTCGGTGATACGCCCTCATGACCGCCTGGAAGGCGCGCTCGCCGGGCCGAAAGATCAGGCTGGGGGTGTCCTTGGGAGTCTTGAGGATGTGGGCCGACAGCATGGGTTGCAGCAGCAGGGCCGCGAAGATGGAGACCACCAGCGAGATGGTCACCGTCAGGGCCTGGTCGCGGAAGAACTCACCGGCGATGCCGGGCACGTAGATGACCGGGAAGAACACCGCGACGGTGGTCAGGGTGGCGGCAATCACGGGGGAGGCCACCTCGGCGGTGGCGCTGGCGCAGATGTCGCCGATGGGCGTTTTGCTGCCCTTCTTCAGCTTCAGGTGCCGGTTGATGTTCTCCAGCACGACGATGGAGTTGTCAACCAGCATACCGGCCGCGAGCGACAGGCCGCCCAGGGACATCAGGTTCAGACCCACGCCGGCGAAGTAGAGGAAGGCGAACGTGATGATGATCGACACGGGAATGGCCAAGCCGACGACAACGGGGCTGCGCCAGTTCATCAGGAAGAGAAAAAGCACCAGGAAGGCCAGGCCGGCGCCGTATTTAAGCGAGTCCTCCAGACCCTTGAAGCTTTCCTGGACGAACTCGGCGTCCTTGTAGATGAACGAGTAGTCGAATTCGGAATACTGGTCCTCAAGGATGCCCAGGACCTTGTCCACCTCCACGGTGGTGGAAATGGTGTTCTCGCCGACCTCCTTGTACAGGTGGAGCGAGACGACCTCCTCGTCCCCGTTGAGGGTGAATCCATCGGGCTCTTTCACCGTGTCAACTACTTCGGCCACGTCGCCGATGGTGATGCCCGGTCCGGCGGCGGGGATCTCGGTCCTGCGAATCTCGTCCAGGTTCTCGAATTCGCCCAGGATCCGCAGTGGCAAGTGCAGGGGCCCCTTGCGAATACGTCCGCCGGGGAAGCTGATGTTGGCCACCCGCAGCGCGGTGCTCAGATCTTCCATCGTCAAGCCGTACAGACGCAACCTGTCGAAGTCGGGCCTTACCAGAATCTCGCGCTCCGCTCCGCCGATGACTTCGGCCTGGCTGACACCGTTGATCTGTTCGAGGGCCGGTTTGACGACTTCGCGCGCGAATTCCGTCATTCGCGCCATGGGGTCGTCACCATGAAGGACCAGGATGGCGATGGGCCGGGCGCTCGGATCCCAGCGCAGGATCAGCGGCCGGTCCGCGGCCTCGGGGAAATCGTCGCGGTAGGAAACGCGGTCGATGGCTTCGCGCAGGTGCAGATTGGCGAAGTCCATCTCCGTGCCCCATTCGTAGGCCACGGTGATGGTGGAGGTGCCCTCGCGCGTCCTGGATACCACGCGGCGCACACCGGCCAGCCCCGTGATGACCTCTTCCAACGGTTGGGTCACCAGCCGGGTCAGATCGTCGGCGGGCGTGTCGGAGTAGTTGGTGATGACCGTCAGGTTGGGATAGTTGATCGAAGGCAGCAGATCCACCGACAGCCTCTGACGGGCCTGGAATCCGATCAGCACCAGGCCTGCAAACAGCATCAGAATGGCCACGGGTCTGCGGACGGCGGTCTGGATGATCATTGTTTCGCAACCTCACCGAAATTGGCGAAGTCCCACTTGTCATCCGGCGCTATGGTCTTGCGTACCTTGATCTTGGCTTCGTGGGCCAGGGTCAGGTGATCGCTGACCACAACCTCGTCGCCGGGGCTCAGTGAACCGCCGCTGTGCACCTTGAGGATTTCGACCCATTGCTCGTTCTCCAGGCCGATGTCGACGTACAGCCAGCGCGCCCGGTCGCCCTCCTTCTTGAAGACCAGGGGACGGTTGTCGCGGATCAGCAGGGCGGCTTTCGGGGCCAGCAGCTTGTCCTGGTAGATGATGCCGGCGATTTGGGACCGCACGAACATGCCCGGGCGGAAGCGTCCCTCCGGATTCTTGAACCGGATGAGGATCTCACAGGTGCGCGTGGTCTGGTCCAGCGTGGGGCTGATCACGTCGATCACGGCCCGCAGGGTGTCGCCCGTGGCGGGAACCGACAGCAGGACCGGGCGGCCCTCCGCGAGATGGCCCAGGTCGGCCTCGAGTACGTTCACGGAGGCTTCGAGATTTTCATTGTTGAAGATGGTGCAGACCCCCGCTCCGGTGGTCACGATCTCACCGTTCACTACGGTCAACCCCTGGACGATTCCCGCAAAGGGAGCGCGGATCCGGGTGTATTCCAGGTTCAGTTTGGCTCTTTCCTCGGCCATGCGGGCTTCGGCCAGTCCGGTGCGCTGCTGAAAGACGGCCTCGCGGAAGGCTCCTTTCTGCAGGGCTTTCATTTCCAGCTCCAGGAGCCGGTTCTGGAACTCCTCGCGCGTGATCGAACCCTTGTTGCGCAGGTTCTCCAGATCCTTTCTGGCGTCGGTGAAGTCCCGGACCGCCTGGTGGTTCACCTGGAAGGTGTCCGCCTCGGCGGCCATCTGGCTGAGGGCCTGCAGATGCTGATAGCGGGTTTCCTCCAGGGTGATCTCAAATTCGCGTGGATCGATCCTGGCGAGGATCTGGCCCTTGCGTACCCGGTCGCCGTCCCGCACCAGGACGTCAAGCAGTTCCCCACCGACCTTGGTCTTGATAACCACGGACTGGGGGGTGCGGATGACGCCGTCCGCGTAAACCGGCAGCACGAGATCGCCCGTGCGCATGGCGCCGATATTCACCTTGATGGACTTTTCCTTCTTGGGCTTCTTGTCGGCCCCGCTGGTGTCCGAGGTGGCTGTCACGCTGTCGCCCGCGGCGGTTGAATCGGCGCCCGTGCCGTCCCCGCCCGATCCCAGACAACCGCCCAGGGCCAGCAGGGCATAAGCGGAAAGAAGACAGATGACGACCGTGGCGCGGCGCGAACGGATGACGTCGAGGGGGTTCTGCATGGTCAGCCTTTCCAGGAATCGGTCGGGTGTGGGGCGGGCAGTTCAACCTGCCCGCCCCGCGGGATTCTGATTGATCATGTCCCCAGCCGGTAGCAGATGACTTCCAGCGGCTGCGCTTCGGATTCGTCGCCATCTTCCTCGCTGGTGACGGCCTGCTGGTTCAGGAAGGCCTCCAGGGCGCCGACAACCACGAGAATCACCCCGTTCGGTTGCACGAAAAGGGCGTCCTGCTGGGCGTTGTAGTTCCCCGGCAGGACAACCTGCTTTTCGAACCGCCCATCGGGTGTGAACACATCGAGAACCAGCCAGTTTCCTTCCGGGAGGGACTTGCCGGCATCGCCGGGCTGGACCCAGAGCCGGCCGTCGGCGGTCACCCACATGCCGGAGATGGCAGCCGCGGTATCTTCGGTGAAGATGTGCTTGGGCGGGGTGGGGTAGTAGGCGCCCACCGCCTCGAGGATCTTGTAGGCGGCCGTTTTCTCCTCGCCATTTCGCGGGGTTTGCTTGTATTCGCGGGTGATGGTCCTGACCGTTTCCCCGGCGGGCGTCAAAACCTGGATTTCGTAGGTGTCCCGGCCGGGGGCGACGTGGATGTTCCCCTGCGGACCCACCGCGACCCGGTTCCAGACGAAGTCGAGCCCCTTTTCGGTCAGCTCGAAATCGTTGTAGTTGATGGCGCTTTCCTTTTCCACCAGGGCGATGACTTCCTTC
>CBDURF010000039.1:0-23982 GCA_965369705.1 uncultured bacterium | reverse complement strand
GGGTGACCACGGTGGAAGGCGTACCGGCCGAAGCCCGCGCACTCGGCGAACACCTAGTGGGCGAGGGCGCCGATCAGTGTGGGTTCTGCAGCCCCGGTCTGGTGCTTTCCGTGTTGGCCATGCAACGTGAATTCGGTCCCGGCCATATGCCGGATGACGAGGAAATCCGACATTACCTGGCGGGCAATCTCTGTCGCTGCACGGGGTATGTCGCCCAGTTGAGAGGTATCCGCGGTTTTCTGGAGGTCACCTCGTGAAGGAAGTCAACCGGTCAGTTCCCAAGATCGACGGCATGGGCCTGATTACAGGCAAGCCGGCCTTCACGGATGATTTGGCTCCGGCCGATGCGCTCGTGGTGAAGGTTCTGCGCAGTCCCCACGCTTTCGCCCGCATCAGGAGTATCCGGACCGACGCCGCGCTGAAGTTGCCGGGCGTCGCCTGCGTGTTGACCTGGCAGGACATTCCGCACGTGATCATCACGCGGGCCGGGCAGGGATATCCCGAACCCTCGCCCCGCGATCGTTTCGTACTGGACGAGTACGTGCGCCATGTCGGGGATGATGTCGCTGTGGTCGGCGCGGAAAACGACAAAGCCGCCGCCGCAGCGCTGCGAGCCATCAAGGTGGACTACGAAGTGCTCGCTCCCGTGCTTGATTTCGAAGCGGCGGAAGGACACGCCTCGGTCATTCATCCGGAAACCGAAGCGCATGAAATGTTCCCCATCGGCTTTGATCCGGCCCGGAATATCGCCAGTGCCTATGAGATGCAGGTTGGAGATGTGGACGCTGTTATCGACGAGGCCGAGATCGTACTCAAACGTCGGTTCCACACGCAGGCCCAGGCGCATGTGGCGCTCGAACCGCACGCGGTCGCCACGTGGCTTGATCTCCATGATCGCCTCAATGTCCTGACGTCCACCCAGACCCCCTTCCACGTGCGACGGATCATGGCGGATGCCCTGGAGCTGCCGCTCAGGAGCATTCGCGTGATCAAACCACGTGTGGGGGGAGGCTTCGGCGGCAAGCAGCAGGTAACCGGTGAACTCTTCGCCGCCCTGGTGACCAGGCGTACCGGCCGCGCCGCCAAACTCGTCTACACTCGCCAAGAGGTCTTCACCTCGACCTGCTGTCGACACGCCATGCGGCTCGATGTAACCCTGGCCGCCGATCGCAGCGGCAAACTCCGGGCGATCGATCTGAGGATCTTGTCCGATACCGGAGCCTACGGCGAACACGCCCTGACCACCTTCATGGTGGCGGGGGCCAAGACACTGCCCATGTACAACCGGGTTGATGCGGTTCGCTTCGGCGGCAAGACGGTCTACACGAATCAACCCACCGCCGGCGCATATCGCGGCTACGGAGCCATCCAGGGCAACTTCGCCTTGGAATCGACACTCAACGAGTTGGCGCTCGAACTGTCGTTGGATCCGGCCCAGCTGCGTCGGATCAACATGATCCGGGAAGGGGAAACCTCGCCGGTATTCGCCATCATGGGCGAAGGCACCGAAGGGGTCGCCATGAAGGTCGAAAGCTGCAAGCTGGACTTCTGTCTGGAGCGCGCCCTGGATATGATAGACTGGCCTGGGAAATCCACCCGTCGGGTTGTCGACGGGGACCGGGTCCGCGGTGTGGGCCTGGCTATCGCCATGCAGGGCAGCGGGATTCCGGCTATCGACATGGCCTCGGCCACCTTGAAACTGAACGACCAAGGCAGCTTCAATCTGCTGATCGGCGCCACGGACCTGGGAACGGGCAGTGACACGATTCTGGCGCAGATGGCGGCCGATACCCTTGGTGTCTCCACTGATCAGATCATTGTCTACTCTTCGGATACGGATCAGACGCCTTTCGACACCGGGGCTTATGCGTCGAGCACGACATACGTCTCGGGACATGCGGTCGTCAAGGCGGCTTCAGCCTTGCGGGAGCTGATCCTGGAGGCCGGTGCCCGACGTCTGTCTGCGCCGGGCACGGAAACGACGTTTGACGGCGAGACTATTCGCGCCCGAAGCGGTGAGTCCATTTCCCTGGCCGATCTTTCCACCGAACTGTTTTACAGCCGCAACCAGCAGCAGTTGTCGGTGACCGAGTCATACTTGTGTGAGTTGTCGCCCCCACCCTACATGGCCGGTCTGGCCGAAGTGGAGGTTGACCTGCGGACGGGTGAATTCACCCTGGAAGATTACGTGGCGGTGGTTGATTGCGGCACGACGATCAATCCCAATCTGGCGCGCGTGCAGGTGGAGGGTGGCCTGGTCCAGGGCATCGGTATGGCCATGTTCGAGGACGTGCGCGTTTCCCCCAAGGGGCGGCTGCTAACGGCCGACCTGATCAACTATCGGATCCCTGCCCGCACGGACGTCCCATGCCTCCGCGTGGAATTTGCCGAGAGTAACGAACCCACCGGTCCTTTCGGGGCCAAGTCGGTGGGAGAAATCGGTATCGACACCCCGCCCGCGGCCATTGCCGCGGCTGTCCAAGCGGCCACCGGTGTTTGGGTGCGGGATTTGCCCATCACCCCGGAAAAGATATTGCGGGCCCGGAGGGAACAGGCTTGACAACCTGAAACAGGGCTCCGGTGCCACCGGAGCCCTGTTCCATTCGCCCGTATCAATATCGCCTCGCCGGGGAGCGGGACGCAGCCCTCACGGTCTCCCTAGAGCTGTGTTTCCTCGGCATAGTCGTGCATGTACTTGAAGGCCTTGCTCGAACGGATCTTTTCGAAGGCTTCTTCCTTGATCTGCCGGATCCGTTCCCGGGTCAAACCCATGATCCGGCCGATCTCCTCAAGGGTCATTTCCTGGTCGCTGCCCAAACCGTAGTACAGGCGCAGGACCTTGCCCTCGCGCTCCTTCAAATCGCCCAACATGCGTCCGATGCTCGTGTTCAGGTCATCGTCCAGCACCTTGTTGTCGGGACCGACGGTGGTCGTATCCTCCAGGAAGTCCAGATAGGTACTGTCCTCGTCGTTACCCACGAAGTCATCCAGGAAGAAATTGTCCTGCATCAGGGGCAGGGTGGCCTTCACCTCGTCGAGGGACAGATCCAGCGCTTTGGCAATTTCCTCCGGCTCCGGCTTGCGACGCAGCTTCTGCTGCAGTTCGCCGCTGGCCTTCTTGATCTGGTTCAGCACGCGGGCCCGATTCAGGGGCATGCGCACGATCTTGCTGTGATTCGCCAGGGCGGCCAGGATGGACTGACGGATCCACCATACCGCGTAGGAAATGAATTTGAATCCGCGGGTCTCGTCGAACCGCTGGGCGGCCTTCAGCAGACCGAGATTTCCCTCGTTGATCAGGTCTTCCAAAGGAACTCCGTAATGGGCGTATTCCTTGGCGATGGACACCACGAAGCGCAGGTTGGCCTTGACCAGCTTGTGCAGGCTTTCACTGTCGTTGGAATGGATGCCACGGGCAAGTTCGCACTCCTCGGCCCTGGTGAGCAGGGAGTAGGCCTTTACTTCCTGAAAGTAGAGGTCCAGGGTGCTCATCAACTGGGCGGCCGGGGCGATCTGGTCGGAGGCGACCTTGGCGGAGCGTCGGGATCCGGTTTTGGCGATTTTCCGCGTCTTGGCGGAACTCCGGGTCAGGGCGGCGCTCTTCAGATTACTTTTCATCTTCAGATTTTCTTTCAACTTCTTTTGTACCTTCGCCATTTCAACATCCTCTCCGGGAAATCCTGCATTCAATTCCGATCGGGTCATCCCCGGGGTCAGGCTTTGGTGTCCAGTGGGGGCAAACTCGCAATCGGCCATTAACAATATCCGTACCATATGTGCGGAAAATCTAAACTTTAGAGAATCCCTCTATTTTACTGCCGTAGAGCAAGTTACAAATCACCATTTATTGTTATTGTGCTAACGGCTCTTCAAATTCACCAGTCCCTTGACATTTTGTCAAGCATCCTCCTGCAAGCTGCGTCACTTTGTCAAATTTTTTTTTGACCGGATCCGCCCCTGGGCAGACGGCAGAGCCAGGTGGGCAGAATCGTCTTCATCGGATATGATGATCTTCGATGAGGTCGTTAATCCACCTCCAACCTGCGCCATCGGAAGTGTTTCATGCCGCCACCATCAGCCGTCACGAAGGTCCAACCGCGGCACGCACGGCGGCTGTCCAGGGTCTGGTGGGGAGTCCTTCCCCTGCTGATCCCCGTGCTGACCGGCCTGCTTTTGTCCTGGCACAGCCTCGGCGATCTCGACATCTGGTTCCACCTCCGCGCAGGGCGCGACCTGCTGAACGGACAGGGAGTGACGGAGGTCAATCGTTACTCCTTTACCGAACCCGACCATCCCTGGGTCAATCACGAATGGATGTTCCAGGTCCTGACCGCCTTGACCGGTCCGAACAATTCGTTTTCGCCGGGCGGGAACACACCACCGGACGTCACAGGTTGGAACCTGATGAGATCCGCCCTGACTCTCCTCCTGTTGCTGGCGATACTCGGGGGTGACGGAGGAATATCCCGGCTGCTCGGCCGTGAAGGTCCATCCGCCGCGGCATGGTCAGGTGTGCCGGTACTGGCGGGTTTGATGCTTCTATGGCCCCGGTTGACCATCCGCCCCGAATTGTTCTCCTACATATTCTTCGTGCTCCTGGTCCGCTGGGCAGAACAGTTCTTCCGCATGTCCTCTCAGGCTCCGTCCCGCGTGGCCGCCGACGCAGGCCCCCGCGACGCCGGCTGGTCGGCTCTTTTCGATCCCCGCCGGCCGGGCGGCCGGGTTTTACTGCTCACCGTGATCTGGGCCCAATTTCATGGCTTCGCCTCCCTGGCGCCCCTGGTGCTGCTCATGTGCGTGTTGCTGTCCCCGCTCCAGGCCCGGTTGTTTCCCGGCGAGGCTCCGCAGGGCAGCCGGGGCCCCGCCATGATCCGGATGGCGGCTCTGGTTTTCTTGGCCCTCATCGCCCTGATCATGACGCCCAACGGATGGAACGGCCTGCTGATGCCCGTCCGGGCCCTCGGTCAGTTTTCCCAGACCAAGGTCGATCTGCGCACCATCATTTCCGAACTGGTCCCTCTCCAGGATTCACCGAATTCCCTTGGCCTGACCATCACCGTCTATCGGGCCAGCCTGGTCTGGGCAATTGTGTGGATCGTCGCGACCTTCGGCAGGGTCAGCCTCTTGCGGATCCTGGTTTTCGCCTTGGCCGGCCTGGCCGCCTGGACCAACCAGCGAAGCGTCGGCATCTACGGGGTGGCGTTCATGCTTCTCCATACCGGCGCGGGCGGCAATCCCTGGCGATTTTCACTTCCCCGCCGATTGACCGCTCCCCCGCCGACCCTGATGGCGATCGCGGGCCTGGCCATGACCCTGCTCACGGCCGGCCTGCTGTGGCCGCAAATCATCGGGGACGACTTCTATCTCGGGGAAGGCGTTGGGCGGCGTTTCGGGGCGGGTTTGAATCCGGCTCGCTTTCCAATGGCTGCCGCCGAAGCCATGGCCCGTAAGGAGAGTCGGCTCTATTTCGCCAATCTCGATGCCGCAGCCTACCTGCTGGCCCACACGCCCGGCCGAATCTTCATCGACGGGCGAACCGAAGCCTATTCAGCCGACCTCTGGGCTGAATACCTCGGCATCAAACGGGGTGATGAAAAGGCCGTGGGGCTCCTGGCGAAGCGCCGGGTGGACGCGGTCTGCCTGGCCACCGGCGGCGGCTCCTTCGATCAGTTGGCCGTCCGACTGCTGGACTCCCCCGACTGGGATCTTTGGACGGCGGAGGGAGCCGGTCTCCTGTTTCGGCAAGCCGATGAAAGCTCCCGCCAAACGGCCCCGTCCGGGAACGGTGACGACAGCGGCATCCCGGCCGACATCCTGGCCCGGGCCGCCGCGCGGACCCTGGCCGCGGCCGAGCGCGGATCTCCGGCCAGAAGGGCAGACCTCTGTCTCGCCGCGGGTCATCTTTACGTGTTCGCCGGGAATGACGAGCAGCAGGAGGCTGCCTACCGCAGCGGACTCTCCTACAAGTCCGACCACCCGACGCTGAATCACAATCTGGGTAATCTGCTGCTGGACCAACAGCGGTTCCAAGATGCTCTTCCCCATTTCCAGGGCGCCCTGGAAGTGAACGGCAGACTGGCTGGTTCCGCTCTCAACGCGGGCGTTTGCCAAATGCGACTGGGGAAACCGGATGAGGCCGTGCGGTTGTTTCGGCGGGCCACCGCCATCAATCCCGATAGGTTCGATGCCTGGTTCAATCTCTCGGTCGCCCTACTCCGTACCGGAAATCAGCCGGGCGCGGTCAGTGCCCTGGAAAAGGCCCTCGAACTCAGGCCCCGGGATCCCCGGCTGCAGCAACGGCTGAGGGAGTTGAAGCGCGGGATCCGGGACTGACCTGGATCCCCGCCCTGTCCTGCTAGTATTTCACCTGCACGGTGTAGGTCAGGACCGTTTTCCCGTCTGCGGGCACCGGCACGTCGAAGGCCAGTTCGTTCGCGTTGACCTTCCGGTGCGGCAGGGATTCGGCAACCACTTCCCAGTACCCACCCACCGGTTCCGCAACTTCCACAACAACATCATCTTTCCGGTGATTGCGGATAGTTATCTCGAAGGTGGTGCGGTACAGGTTGTCCGCCAGTTTCTCGCTATTGGTCCGTACCCTTTCGGCCACGATGTCGAAGGCCTTGCCTACCGTCAGTTCGACCGTTTCCTTGGTCGGAGTGTGGTCGATCCGGTCCTCTCCCAGCAGTTGCCGTGATCCCGAGGCGGAACGCCCGTAGACCCGGAATACACCAGCGGGCAGAGCCATGCCCAACTGGTTTTCCTTGGTATTTTCGAAACTGTAGCTGACGCTGACCTTGGATTTAACGTCCAGAGGTCCGTGGCCCCTGAAAAAATGGGTTTGGGCCCGCAACTTGTAGTGCTTCGTTACCTGCAAACCGGCTGCGTCGAACAGGGAGATCTGTTTGATCTGGTTGTCAAGCAGATCGGTCGGCCGCTGCATGGTGTACATGTGGTAGTCGTAGAGAGTCTCCTCTTGGAAGGCCGGCTGGGGTTGACGCATGCCCATCGTTTCCATCCTCATCATCTTGTCCATGACCGGCCGGACCTGGTTGATATCTCCGGCCACCAGCAAAAGGTTGGCGTCCCGGTAAGAGGCCCCCGTCCTGTTTTCAACCGTAACCCAGGCCTGCAGACCGGCCTTCTCGCCATTTTCGTCCAGTTGAAGGACGTAATCGGCATGCCAGGAGAAACCGCCGGTCAGGTAGGAAGTCTCGACCTCCGTTGATCCGCCGCGGGACGTGTGCGCCAACCAGACCAGGGTGGGCCGGGCCCTCAGGTTTTCCGGCAGCTCGGGCAGGGCCAGCCGACCCGGCATCTCGAAAACGATCTCCTCGTCCACCCGGTACACCGGGCCATTGCTCATCCCCAGCAGGGTGCCGGTCCGGCGGGTGCCGTCCTCCTGGATCCAGGCCAGTTCACGGCCAACGTATTTCTGCAGGATCTTGTCCGGGGACATCAGGTCGAATTCATAGTTCTGCTCGTAAAGCTCCAATCCGGACCCGCCGGAAGAGGAAACCAGGAGGGTCACGGGATTGATGCGCGAGGGCACGTCCCGGAATTCGAAGGTGAAATCACCCTTGGGCAGGGTCACCCGGCGGATTTCCCGGACCAGGGCCAGATCCCGATTGTAGACCGTCACGTCGATCCGCTCGCGATCGCCTTCTCCGGAGGCCACGAACGGGTCATCCGCAGCCGAGACGGCGACAGCACCAACCAGGAGCAGGAGGCCGGGGAGCAGCATGGTTCCCAGCGATTTCAATGGATTGACATTCATGTTCAAGACCTCCGGTTGGGGTCGAAAGGAAACCGGTGATTTAGCCGCGGTCACCTGGCCGAAGCGCCGCGCATCCACCATTCAATCTAAAGTCATAGACGGTTCGGACGATCATTCTGTTGACCCGACGGTTTCGGGTAAACAACAAAATTCCACCAGGGTGCCGGTTTTTGTTCCCCGGACCCGAAGCCGAATGTCACTGTTGGAGGTGCATGTTGGGCCACACCATCCTCATCGCGGACGACGCCGAATTCATGCGGGCCATGCTGCGCCAGATCATTGAGGACATGGAGTGGACCGTCGCTGGTGAGGCCGGCGACGGCAAGGAAGCCATCGCCCAGTACCGGAAGCTCCGACCCGACCTGGCGCTGCTCGACATCACCATGCCGAACCTGGACGGCACGGAGGCTCTGAAGGCCATCCTGGCTGAAGACCCCCAGGCGCAGGTCGTCATGATCACCGCCCTCGGCCAGAAAGATCAGGTCCTGAACGCCATCAAGACCGGAGCCAGGGACTTCATCATCAAACCTTTCGACCACGACCGGGTGGCCGACACCCTGGCCAGGATCCTCTCCCCCAGTTCCGTGGCCTGAATCCGCGGCCAGCGGCGCCCCTCTCAGCCCAGGACCACGAGGCCCATCACCCCGACAATCAGACAATAGAAGCTGAACTTCCAGAAATGGGCCTGGACCACGGCCAGCGCGGTCCACCTGATCGCCAGCAGTCCCACCGCGAAGGCCGTCAGGCAGGCCAGCACCAACCTCCCCGTTTCATCGGGGCTCACCGACTGCCCATCCATAAGTTGCAGGACGAGTGCCCCCCCCACCGCAGGGATGGATAGCAGGAAACTGAACCTGGCTGCCTCCGCCCGTGGCAAACCCGCCCAGAGAGCCGCGGCGATGGTCGAGCCGGACCGACTGATACCCGGCAAGATGGCGAAGGCCTGGGCAACTCCGATCAGCAACGAGCGCCGGAGGGCGGGAGCTCGGGGCTCCCAGGAGACTCCCGGGGGTTCCGAAGAGCCGGAAAAGCGGGTGGAGAAAAGAACCGCCGCGGTAACCACGAGTCCGCCCGCGGCGAACTGGGGGCTGTGGAACAGCTCTTCGATACGAGTCTTGAACAGAAGTCCCACGATCACCGCCGGCAGGGTGCCCACCGCCAGGCTGACCAGATATCCCGTGGCCGCCCGGTCGAACTTCAACAACCGCAAGACTTCCCGCCGGTAGACAACCAGGATGGAACCCAGCGTTCCGACGTGCAGGATGATGTCGAAGAAGACATCTCCTTCCCGCGTACCCAGGAAATGCTGGAGCAGGACCAGATGACCGGAACTGCTGACAGGCAGGAATTCGGTGAGCCCCTGGACCGCGGCCAGCAGGAGCATGTTCAGGATTTCAACCACCGTTGAGAACCTCGTTGTTGGGAAACCCGCGCAGGGCCCTCACCGTGACCTCGCGGCAAAAAGTTGTCGGATCAGGAATGACCACCGGACTTGTGCGCAGCACGGGACTGACTGTAATGCAGTCTGGCCTCCTGGGGCATGCCCAGGGCGTCACAGGTCAGGGCGATCTGGTAGTGGGTACGACCGTCTTCGGGAAAGAACTCCAAGGCGTTCTCCAGGCTGGTCCGGGCCTCCTCGTAGCGTTCCAGCTTGTGCAGGCAGGTACCCCGGTAGTAGGGGATGCGCGCCAGGCGGGGATCGAGTTTCCAGGCCAGATCGAAGCGCAGGCAGGCGTCCTGGTATATCCCGCTCTTCATCAAGCAGAGCGCCGCATAATAATGACCACGGGCGAAACCCTGATCGCATTCGATGCTGCGTTCGAAACAGTCCAGGGCCCGGGCGAAATCCTCCCGGGCATAGTGGACGAGACCCAGGTTTTGAAATCCCTCGGCATCCTGATCGAGGGCGAGGGCGGACTCGAAAGCCCTGATGGCTTCGTCGTTCCTGCCCTCCTCCGCGTAGATGGCGCCGAGGTTGTGGAAGGCCACGGGGCTGGCGCCTCCCTGGTGGGTCGATTTTCGGTAGGCCCGCACCGCCTCGTCGCGCCGTCCCTGACGGTCCAGGCAAACCCCCAGATTGGTCAGGTAGGCCGGCGTCCCGGGTTCGAGATCATTGGCCCGCTGGAAACAATGCTCCGCGCGCTCGGGAAGGCCGAGCTTCATGAATACACAGCCCAGCCGGTAGTGCCAGGGATGCTGGTCCGGAGAGGAAGCAAGGGCCATCTCGTAGGCCTGACGAGCCTTTTCGAGCTCACCGGCCTTTTCGGCCTTGCGTCCCGTCTGAAACATTTCAGCGCTGGACCGGGGACCATCGTCCGGTGATGTGGGTTCAGGGGCTGAGTCATTCATGCGGGCAATCTACCCCAGAAACAGCGTGGGGTCAATGCCCGGAAAGGCGCAGTTGGTCGGTCAGAAAGTGGAGTTGTCGTCGATTTCGACTTCCAGCAGGATGTTGATCGGTCCCCCGCCCGAGAAGAGACGTCTGGGGATTTTGACCGGGATGACCACGGGCGGCCGCAATTCCTCGAAGATGGCATCGCTGAGGGTCTTGGTGGATTCCTGGATTTCCGTCCCGGGGAGGGGAGGTCCATAGTCAATGCCCAGGCCGCTGGACTCGCCTTCCTCATCCGTCCCGTCGGCCACAGGGTCTTCCCTGCCAGTGGATTCGAAGCCAGCGGTCCGGGTCGGGTCCTCGGACTGTTCGTTGAGATGGTTGACGGTCAGACCCAGCACGGACTTCAGGGTTTCCCGGACGCCCTCCCCCTTGGTGGCGTTGGCCGGGAAGGAGAGAAGACCCCAGGGATTGAGCAGGCTTTCCATCCGATCGACGGGCAGGATATCACCCTGGTCCCGGTTGTTGTACTGGATGACGACCGGAACCTCGATCAGGTCCAGCCCATAGGTATCCAGGTAGGTCTTCAGGGATTCGAAGGAGGCCAGGCTCCGGTCCAGTTGTTCCAGTCGGGAATCAACCACGAACACGATCCCGTCGAAGGGAGCCCGTTCGGCCATGCCGGCGGTTCGATAACGTTCCCGACCCGCATCAACGGCTTGGACGAGAACATGCCAGTTGCCGTCATTGCCGTGGTTGACCTGGAAGGCGATCTGGCGCTCCGGATCCTCGGTGGCCAGGGACAACAGATGCTCCGGGGGGATGGACTGATGGATGTACCGCAGATTGGCCCGCTTTCCCGACTCGGAGGGACCGTAATAGAGCAGACGGCAGGTCTTCTGCGAAGTCTTCGTTTCCTCAGCCAATTCGGCATCCTTTACATGGATGGACCCGGTGCCGGAAACTCGCGGGGAGAGTCCGTAACCATGTAATGCAATCCCTGTGCCACGGAATGGTCCTCATCTGCCCCCCTTGTGCCCTGAATCGGAGCACGGACCAGATTAGGCAAGCAATTTGCAATACAACCACGTACAAAGGGATTGAATAGCGCACGGTGGGCCATTTGGAGTTCCCTCCGGGCATTTGAGGGTAAGATCCGCAACAGAAAGTGGCCAGATGAGCACCAATACCGACCAAATCCTGACGACAATGTTCGGCCGCCTGCTTCAAATCGAAGTCGAAGAGGAACTCATCCACAAACTGTCCGCCGTCATCGACAGCGTGACTCACCGTGTCGGAGGAAATTTCGACCTCGACACCGTCCAGGGCCAGAACACCTTTCGGGCCCTGCTCTGCTCCATGGTGGTCCACGGTTGGGGCAACGGGATGCACCCTTTCCACAACCCGGGCGCCAACCAGGAGGGGCAAGCGGTCGAAGTCAGGGTGAGCAAGGACATCCTCATGTCGATGGAAGATCTGCAATCCCTCAGGTACGTCAAAAAAGACGATCAAGGGCGAGTCAAACAGGCCCTTTTCGAACCCGACCATAATGTGCGCATTCGTCAGCAGATCGATGAAATTTTAACCGAGATCAGCCGCGACAAGGGCGTCAGCTGAAGGACATCCTGCCAGCCGGACCAGCAGGTGGTTGAAAAGGGAACGCGGCTCCGTTGGAAACGGAGCCGCGAACTTTTTCAGGAAGGCAGCCGAAGAACCGGAACATCAGAAGATGTTTTCTCCGTCGGCCAGGATTTCATTCAGGGCATCCCGGAAGTGGTTCGTACTGTTGGCCACCTCGGGCGTCACCTTTTGCTTGTAGAGTTCCCAGGATTTCTTGATTTCGGTGCCCAGTGCCTCGAGGAGATTTCCCTCGGCCTTGGCCTGGTCATAGAGGTCACGGTTGTAGACCATGATGTCCGAAACCAGGGCCCGGGCCAGCATTTCCTCTTTGCTGCGCCGCCGCCGAGATCCGGATGCGGCGGGACGTTCCATGACCGCCACCCCGGTGGCCGGTTCGGAAGCTGCCGGTTCGGAAGCTGCCGGTTCGGAAGCTGCCGGTTCAGGGCCGGAAACGGGGGCGGGCTCTGGGGCCTGTTGGGCGACAGGCTGCGGTTCGGACTTGGCAACGGTCTGGACTTCGGCCGCCGGCCGTTCCACCACCGGAGGAGGAGATAAATCCTCGGTTTTTTCCTGGACGACCAGGGGTTCCTCCTGCTTTTGGACTTTCTCTTCCCTGGCCTGGTTCTTGGCCAGGTTGCCGTCCAGGCTGAACACTCCCCCGCATGAGGGACAACGGACCTTGATCACCCGCGGGGGGATTTTTTCAGCATCCAGTTGATATCGGGCCTGACATTCGGTGCAGGTAGTGATCATTACCCCGCTCCTCCTAGAATTCCGGGAAAAAAACAGATCGTATCCGGCAGGCTGTTAAACTGGATCTGGTCGCCTACGAAGCGCCGCACGGCCCGCTGGTTATTGCATCGGCCGCCTGGAGCGGCAATTAAGCTCCGATTGCACCCCAGGCCCTGATCTCCCTGGTCAGGGCCGGTAGATGAGATCAACCATAAGTCGCCCGACTTCCGCCAGGCTTTCCTGGGAACAGATGTCCGGTGTGTCCCCGGTCGTGTGCCACTGGGGAAAATCGAAATCGATCAGATCCACGGCGGGAATCCCCTGTTCCAGAAAGGGCACATGATCGTCATAAATGGCTGGTCCCCGCTGTGGAACGAAGGCGGCCAGGCCGAGCCGTTCGGCCCGGTCGAAAACCGCTTCGGTCCAATCCGGGGCATTCACCGCCGAATAGGCCTCCATGGGGATCCGCAGATTCTTCTTCCCCACCATGTCCAGGATAATCACTCCGCGGGGGGTGCCCAGGGAAAGGGGATTTCCGAAATCACGGCAGGTGGCCGCCAGGTGCCGACTACCCAGACAGAATCCGTCTGGCTTCCCTGCCAATCCTGAATCCTCCCCGTCGAAAAACAGGAAATCAACACCCTGGAGCGGCGGGGTGGCGCCCAGTATTTCGATGAGGTGGAGCAGAATGGCTACGCCACTGGCCCCGTCGTTGGCGCCGACCAGGGGCGTCGACCGTTTCTCGGGATCAGCATCCAGGTCACAGACGGGTCGTGTGTCGTAATGGGCCCCCAACCAGAGACGCTCTCCGCCCTCCGGCCCCGCGGAAACCACGATGTTGCAAACCGGGATCGGCTCACCCGACATCGGATCGGTGGAATCGAAGCAGAGAGCGTGAGCATGGAAACCCTGCTTTTGGGCCAGGTTCACGATCATTTCCCGCAGCTGACGGTTGCCCGCCGAGCCCGGGGTCCGCGGACCCAGGTCGCACTGCGCCTTGAGAAGCTCCATGGCCCGGTCACCTGAAAAATCCGGCGTGCCCGCGGATTCGCCACAGATGGCCGGAACTGCCAGTAGGGCGCAGAGTAGTCCCGGGAGCAGCGCGGGAAAGACCCCCCGGGAGGAAATTCCCCGGACCCCGATTTTCAACGGCTTTCTAGAAGACAAAGGTGGCCTCCAATCCCAATCCAAGGGCGGTGCTCGTCTGTCCGGAGGCGATGTTCTTGTTCCGACTGAAATTGAACCGCACGGCCCCGCTCAGGTTCTTGGTAATCTGGTAACTGAACCTGGGCCTCAAGCTGTACTTGTTCGTCCCGGTGGGCTTTGCCGCCGGTGCACCTGGGTTGATTCGTTCGTTACGATCTGTCTGATATGATAAATCCACATCCATGGTCACGCTCTGGCTGCTGCCAGGCCGGTACAGGCCCAACTTGGCCAGGAAGGTCTGGGCGTTGAAGGAATGTCGCACCTGCAGGCCGAGTCTCATACTGTTGCTGAGGGTCGAAACGCCGTTGTTGATCAACTCGGAATTATTGAGGGTCGCGTTGATGGTTGCGGTCAGCCCGCTGTGGAAGTTGACCGTCCAGCGCGGGCTGAGGGAATCCCTGATTCTCGGGTTGTAGGAGTGGTCGGTGATGTTGTCAACAGTCTTGGTTCGCTTGTAGCTGATGTTGAAGTTGGAGGAACGGAACCAGCCGGCATCCACCTCCTTGCTGTTGCCGCCGAAAATGCCCCATTTTTCGATGCCCGAAAGGGACAACTGGGCATCAGGCCAATCCTGTTTGTAGCTCCTGGACACCGATCCAATCTGATCCTTCCGCGAATGGCTCTCACCGTATTTGACGTCAAGGGCGATGCTTTTGGTGATCCGGGTGTTCGTGGACAGAGTCAGGTTTGTCCGGTTGTCCGAGCTGTAGGAAGAGTACAGGGAATCGGGGAAGTCGAGCTCGTTGACAAGACCGGTCTGATACCAGAAGGGCGCTTTTTCCACCAAACGCGCATAACGGCTCGAACTCTGTTCCGTATAAAGAATCTTCACGGGCGTGACATTGCGCAGGGAGTGGAGAATGGGCTTGAAAATGGCCAGGGGGTTGACCTTTCCCCCCTCTTCGACGGTGGGCTCTTCATCCTCCAGCAACCCCAACTCCCGATCTTGTTCGAGTTGTCTTTCAGCTTCGGCCAGCAGGCGCTCCTGCTCCCGACGCTGGATTTCCTCGGGAGTCAATCCAGCGAGGTCCTCCTCCTCGGGCCGCTCGCCTTCCTGGCGCCCCTGGGGCTCCTTGGTCCCTGGGGTCTCAGAAGTCTCGGGTGTCTCGGGAGTCGTCGAGGGACCACTCTGGTGACCGGCGGCGCGAAGGTTCTGTTGTTCCCGTCTTTTCTGCTCCGTGATCATCCTGTCACGATCCGCCTGTGAATACGCCTTCTCCGGAAATAGCGCCTTGAAGGTATCACCCACCGGCACATCCAGCCGGAATTCCCAACGACCCGAATTACTGATGCTGTGGATGCCTTCCGGATCACCGGCCTGCCGGACGGCGGGGTCATGCAAGTCGACAAAACCGCCGTTGAACTGGATGCTGGGCCGCAATTTCGTCAAACCCCGGGCCAGGGTGCGGACGGGCGCCAGGATTTTCGCCGACGGCAGAGTCCGGGCCTTGGGCAACAGGATCGTCATGCGCAGACCGTAGGTACGCATATTCTCCTCGCCGATGTTCACGCCATGCCACATCTTCTCACGCAACAGATCCCGGTCCGAGTTGGCCGTCATATTCAAGTCGAGGATCGAGAGCGGTTTGTAGTCGATGTTGCCGGTCAGCTTGCCGGGCCGGGACCTCGTGGCCGGTCGAAACGTGGTTACCCCATCGTCGTCGATGGTGGCGGAGATGTTGTGGGTATTCGTGAAACTGGCGGCGAAGGCCACGTTCTTGGGCACGATGGACAATCCCTTCACGATGGGAATGTACCCAATCAGCGGATAGGAGCCGAGGGTGTATATTCCGGAAATCCGCAGATTATAATTCAATGACCCCTGCAGACTCTTGCTGCGGCGTAGTTCCAACGGTCCATCCAGGCTGCTGCGGGACCCACTGACTTGCAGGGTCCAGGGATCGATCAGGTAGCGGGGAATGGCGGCCTTGGAAGGTGCATGGCTCAGGCGCGAGGAAAACCTTTCCGAGGTTTCGATCGTCGTCAGGGAATTCCTGACGTCCTCGTCGATGATTTCGATATCGCTGTGGGTCTCGTACTTGGGCCGGTTGACCATCTGGCGCCTGCTCCCGGACACCGGCAGCTTGAAACCCAGGAGGGGAATGAAATCATCGACCGCCAGGTTCCCCGAGAGATTCCAGTCCTGGGTATCGATGCCCGAGCCCGTCCGCGTGTTGAGCCCGTGGAATTCATCATCCGTGTGTTTCCAGTCGAAATCCACCTTGATCACGTCCGCCATGTTCAAGCGCAGACCGGCCCGCTGGGCCAATCCCATGTCCCTCTTCACGCCCTCGAGAAGCACGTCGTTGAGATAGAAGAAGCCCGACGCCTCCTGGCTCAAACCGTTGTTCATGAATCCGAAGTAATACCGTTTGACCAGGCGTAGATCGGGCCGCCCCACCACCCGGACCTTGTACATTTCCCCGCTCCGCCGGTCACGGACCGTCGCATGGATATGACCGTTGTCATCGACGGTGCCGTTCTTGGCGTTGGACAGTTCCGCAACACTGATGTTCATGTTGTGCCACCCGGTCTTGACCGCCGAATCGCTGAACCGGTAGGCAACCTCGTAGAAGTTCAGGGTGTCGGTGCCGACCCGGAAGAACAGATCCAAGTCGGCCGTCGTGTGGCTGGGGTTGTACCAGTACCATGACAAGTCGCTGTAACGGGTGTAATCGTCCCCGCGCGCGGACACCTGCTTGCTGGCACGCACCATGTGCCCCTGTTCGATATTCCGGAAGTTCAGGACAAGAGACTGTTCCTTTTCGGGGATGTTGTTGACCTCGTGGACCGGGAAGGGCGGATAGTAGTCGGGGTTTTCCTTGTTGTTCACCTCCCCCAGAAAATACTCCTCGTTCGGCAGGAGTTCGGACTGGGTGAGCAGTTTTTCACCGTCGACGCGACGGATGCCCTCCCGCTCCCAGCGGCTGCCCAGGAATTTGAATTCCGACAGTTGGAGGGTAATTGCAGTCCGTCCGCCCGGATTGGGATCCTCGTACCAGATCCTGGTGTGGGTCACGGCGCGGAGATTGGGCGCCGTGCCCACACTGACGGTATCCACGGCGGTCAGGGGGATGCGGTACTTCCGCCAGGAGATGTTTTGGTCAACCAGGTCCTGTACGTCGCCATAGTCGTAGACCACGTCCACCAGGGCCTTGGTCTCCTTCAGGTCGATGGTCGTCGTGAAATAGCCGTTGTCAGTGTTCAGGCGGCCGTCATGGTTGAGATCCTCGTCGTCCTCGCGAGAGTTCCGCGCGGTTCCGTTGATGCCCGGGTAAGGACTGTCGCCTTTGATTTCGTAGGCCGCGTCGAACTTCTGCGGTCCGAACTCGTTGCCGTCAAGGCCGATATCCTCTTCCGGAGCGTAGAAGACGTCATCGGGGAACCCGTCGACGATCCCGTCCTCCCTCTGGCGTGTGCCGATTTCGAGGTTGTCGTCCTTCACCGGCCAGAAACCGTCCTCGTTGATATAGCCGAAATCGATGTGCAGTTTGCCTCGCCGCTGGTCGATGTCCGCCACTCCGTCGTTGATCCAGATCTCGATGAACTGGGCCTTGGACAGGTCGAGGCCGGTCCGGCTTATGCCCCGCATGATGCCGCCCCAATCCTCCTGGTCCCAGGAACCGTCGTCGGCCCTGATGAACAGGTCCATGGTCGGCTGGGTTTCGTCCCGCTCCTGGTTGATCAGCTCCGGATTCAGGAACCGCCGCAGGGTCCGTTCCTTGGGCAGGAACCAGCGCACCGTCTCGACCCGGTCCTCGGGGTCGAATGTCCGCAAATCGGGATTGGCGGCCAAGTACCCCGAACCCAGGAACGGGGAGCTGGCCCAGGACCAGCCGATCCTGCTCAGGGTAACGACGTCGGAAGCGTCCACGCCCTCGAAATCCTCGAGATAGACCTTGCCCTTGGTGTTGGGGTTGGGCACGCTGACGGCCGTTTCGCCGTTGAACATGATCGTGCTTTCCCGTTCGGTGTTCCGGCGACTGACGAAGTTGGCCACGCGAGTCAGGAAATAGGGTCGGATGGTATGCTGCAGATTGATGTTGCCGACCAGGTTCTTGCTTGGTTCCTCACCCAGCTTGGCTTTTTCCCCGACGATATTTTCCGTCTCGTAGAGCACGGTGGTGGACAGTTTGCTGTCCCGGCCCAGATCGTAGCCGAGGTTCAGACCCATCAGGCTTTTGTTGCCGCCACCGAAGAACGGTGCGAACTGGTAGTTGACATTGATCTTGCTGTCGGGAGTCAGATTGGCCGCATCACCGATCAGCTTGACTTCCCCGAAGGTGTAATCGATTTCGTAATCCACGCCCCGGGTCAGGGTGCGTCCGTCGAGGTTCACCGTCTCGGAGCCCTCCTCGATGTTCGACACCCCCAGGTTGAAACTGCTCGCGGCCGAGGCGTGGGTGGCGATGATCTTGAAGGACGTGTAATCGCTGAACTGCGAGGGATAGATACTCGGGTCGTAGAGTTCCCAGGTCTGTTCATCCTTGAGAAAGGAAGGATCCCAGACGAAGGTGCTGTTGTCGGCGCTGGTGTCGGCGTTGGCCGTGTAGGCCGCCCGGGCGATGGAGTCCGCCTCCTCCTCGCGGCCGGTGGGATTGCCGCCCGGCGCAAAGGGCATCGGAAAATCCAGGGGGAATTTCAGCAGCCCCTTCTGCAGATCGATGAGGAAAGGGTCCCACGAATCGACCAGGCCGTCCGGTTTTCCGCTGCGCTGGGGATCGTCCCGGTCCAGCCCGAAGATCCGGATGTAATCCATCCCGCTCTCGTCCTGCTGGGGCTGGTTGGTGGCGGGTTGATTGCGCTCGATCCGCAGGTCGAAGGTCCGATCGTCGATGTTCGCGCCGCCCAGGGAGTAGATGTTCCGCAGCACATACTGAAAAGAAAAGCTTTCCTGTTTGGCCACCGGAGCCTTCAGGAGCTTCATGCGGTAGTAAAGACCATCATCGCCGGTAATCGCCTGCGCAGGAGGGGGTTCATTGATATCGGGGATGTCGCCAACCTTGACTTCGGTGCCGTCGGCCTGCTTGACCGTGTAAACCACCCCCAGGGCGTCTTCGTCGCTCATCCGAGACCGCAGATCCACCGCGATCAAATTGCCGTCCGCATCGCGCAGGGGATCCCAGGCCGTGATCTGCCGCCAGGTGCGCCCGAACAGGATGGGATTCTCGAAATCGATGTCCTGCCAGGTCTTGAACCCCAGGGAGTCGACGTAGACTGCCACGTTGGTGACATCCTGATCGAGGGCGGCTGCGCCACCTGGCAACAGTTTGAAGATCCTGATGGTTTCGAGCAGGATCTCGTCGCCCTGGACCCGGCCGTTGGGAAATTCCTGCCCGGGCAGATCCAGCTTGAAGAAGCGATGATTCAGATAGTCGGAGGAATTGATGATGTTGTCGGAAACCTGGCCACCGGTGGCGTTGAAGGTCTTGGACGACGTTTCGGCCTTCTGTTTCGAAGCGACCACCGTGAAATCCGCCTTGCCCACCTGACCGGTCACCTTGATACCGAACAGCCCGGATTTGTTGGAGCTGTAACCGAGCAGCTGGCTGCCCGGCAGCGTCAGTCCCACGTCTCCGGTCTCGATGGTCCTGATGATCTCATCCTCGAGGCCCTTGTACATCAGCTTTATCTTGGTGGCATCGGGACCCACCTGGGCGCTATTGTGGTCGACCTCGATGATGATCTTCTCGCCGATGGTGCCAGACAGGCTGACCTGCAGTTCCTGTTCCATGTCCAGGGTCGGGAACAAGGACTGACTGGAAACCCTCTCGGTAGGGGTGAACGGTTTGACCACCCTGCTTTCCCCGGAGATGGCGATGCGTTCGCGCCCGGTGATCTTGATCCTTGTTTTCTCGCCCCGCCCGATGATCTTCTCCAGGGTGCGGGGCAGCTTGATGGGAATGGTCAGGTTGATCAAGCTGCGGTCCTGGTCGGTCCGGCGTCCCCGACCGGCGATGTCCAGGGCCTCGCTGCGGATGAAAACCTGGCTCACGGCATGCCTGCGGCGTGCGCCGGTCTGGAGATCGTCCACGAAGAGACTGACCACCGGGTCCCCCGTGGGCCGGGGCGGGTAATAAATGAACCCGCCCGGCAAAGTCTCGGGGGACGGGAACAGAAAGAAGAATGAGGGGTATTGGAACTCGGTCATCAGCCCCAGGTTGCCGTTGTACTCGACGATGTGTTCGCGGCGATCAAGATTGACGTTGGACCGGAAATGGAAATAATGGCGGAACGAGGCCTCCAGCCCCGGCCTCCGTGCGGGATACCGAACGGGATCGATGCCCAGAACTTCGAGCCGGCGGCGCAGCACCAGGCGGTCAACGCCCAACAGGCGGGGATCGTCCGTCGTCAGGATCACCGGGTCCAGCCCGAACAGGAGGGGACCCTCGTAGGTAGGATCGGCCTGAGCATTGTCGGGCAGGACGACGGACAGGACGGCGGCAAACGCGAACAGGAAAACGAATGACCGGAACAGGAACGGCAATCCGTCGCGAGGAAGGGCAACAGAACAGCCGGAGTCAACGCCCCGGGCAGGGCGGCGGACCCGCCTTCCGGTTTTCCCCAGACTCATGCGCGACAATCCCTGTCTCCAAAGGTTGGATGCCTGATTTTTTGCTGGCCCGTTCCACGGTCGTCCTCGAAAATGGTCATGCTGACCCCGGGACTGGCCATACCCCGACCATCGAGCTCGGCCGGTTTCGGCTCAGCAGATCACCATTCTGGACGAAGTTCAGACGTGAAAACCAGGAATCGATCCTTCCGGCCAAGGCCGCCGCGCATTCCGTTGCGGAGGTCCAGCCGGAAAGTGGAGACGGCCCCGACACGGGTGTCAAGGCTCTATGTACCTGATATACAGACACTTGCTGAATACCGCGGTCGGCCCCTTCTTTTTCGGCTGGTTCGTCATCACGTTCCTGCTGATGATAGACGTGCTCTTTAGGTACGTCGATCTCTTTGTCAGCAAAGGTGTTCCATTCCTCATGGCAACCGAGGTTCTGGTTCTCAGTCTGGGGCACACATTTGCATTATCCGTACCAATGGCGGTCCTGATAGCCATCCTTATGAGCGTTGGGCAACTGGCTGCCGATCATGAGATTACAGCGATGAAGGCCAGCGGGATCAGTCTGTGGTCCGTCCTCCGTCCCCTCCTGTTCGGAGCCGGCGTCATCGCCCTCGGCCTGACCGCCTACAACCACTACGTCTTCCCGGAGTCCAACCACACCCTGGCCAACCTCCTGTACGACATCAACCGCAAAAAACCCATGCTGGAAATTCGTGAGCAGCAGTTCACGGACATGAGCGACCGGATGACCATCTTCGTGCGCCACAAGGACGACATCACGGGCCGGATCGAGGATGTTACCATTTTTCAAAAGGAGAAACCCGGCGACCTCTCCCCGCGTCTGACCATCGCCACCTGGGGTCGCATCATCCCCGACCACGAAACCGATTCGATGCTCATCGAGCTGCACGACGGAGAAATCCACGAGCGCCCGGACAAGGAGACACCGGACAAGTACCAGGTGATCCGTTTTGAGCAACACAACCTCTACATTGAAAACGTCGAGCGGGATTTCCATAAATCGGGTCGCCAGACCCGTGGTGACCGCGAGATGAACCTGAAGGACCTGTGGGCCGCGGCGGGTAAGGAACAGGAGCGGCAGGACAAGGTCCTGACCAACGTGGGCGGACTGACCGAGACCATGCTCAAATGGCAATGGAAACTGCTCGATCCGGAGCACCGGAACGAGATCCTGGGCAACCGTCCGGCGCCTGCCCCGGGTCCCGAGCGGGACACCTACCTGAAGGATAAATTCCGGGCGACGCGCTTGAAGGTGGACCGGGTCGTCGAGCAATCGCGGTACCAGGAAAAGATCAGGGACAGCTACCGGGTCAAGGAGAACCGGTACCTGGTGGAATTCCACAAGAAATTCGCCATCCCCTTCGCCTGCATCGTCTTCGCCCTGATCGGCGTGCCCATGGCCGTGACGTCCTCCCGGAGCGGCAAGGGAGTCAGCGTGAGCCTTGCCATCGCCGTCTACCTCATCTATTACCTTTTCCTGGTGGGTGGCGAGAAATTCGCCGACCGGGGCAGACTCGACCCCTTCCTGGCCATGTGGAGCGCGAATATCTTCCTGCTGGCCTTGGGCATCCCCCTGTTCTTGAAGGCCGCCCGCGAGTCGACCCTCCTGAGCATCACCCTGAAGCCCCGCGTGGCCGACGCGGAAGAACCCGTCGGCGGAGATACCGATTGATGTCCATCATTCACCGTCATCTGCTGGCCACCTTCTTCCGCAACCTCGGCTTCACCATGGTCGGCGCCCTGGTGCTGTTCACGCTCATCGACGTGCTGGACCATGTGGGCAGCTTCGTCGACAACGACGCCACCGCCTGGCAGGTCCTGCGCTACTACACCTTCAAGGCGGTGTGGATCGTCGATACGGTGTTGCCCATCGCCATGCTGATGGCAACCCTGTTCACTGTCGGCACCATGGCCAGGTATCTCGAACTGACCGCCCTGTTCGCCTCGGGTTGGTCGCTGATGAAGGTCACCCGACCCCTGGTTCTCATGTCCCTGTTGGTGACCGTGTTTTCCCTGGCCTGGCGCGAATACGTCCTGCCGGAAGCGAACGTCCGGCGGAATCATGTCTGGGAGGTGGAAATCCACGGCCATCCCGACCGGATCCGTCCGACCCAGCACATCGCCCTGACCGGCAGCGACGGGCGGCTGTATTACGCGCGCAAGTTCGATCCCAACACCGGCATCCTGACCGGACTCAAGATCCTCAGCCACGAAGGCGCCATCATCACCGAAAGAATCGATGTGACCCGCGCCGAATGGGACGGCGCCCACTGGACGCTGATCGACGGCACGCGGCGCCTCTTTGACGGGGAGGAGGAGACCACCGTTACCTTCGACCGTCTCACCGCCCGCGACCTCCAGGTCGACCCCAAGAGCTTCTACCGGGAGCGCATCCGCCAAGAAGACATGAACATCCGCCAGCTGCGGGACCACGTAGACCTGGTGCGGCACAGCGGCGGCGACCCAACCTCCGCCCTCGTGGACATCCAATTCAATTTCGCCTTTCCCCTGGTCAACCTGATCGTTGTGCTGATGGGCATCATCCTGGCTTCCGGCTCCCGCAAGACCACCATTGCCTCTGGTTTCGGATTCACCCTCCTGGTGAGCTTCGTCTACTACCTGTTCATGAATTTCGGCCGTGCCCTGGGCCACAACGGTACCCTGCCCCCGGTTCCCGCCGCCTGGGCCGGAAATGTCGTCTACGCCGTGGTTTTTGCCGTCATGTTCATGCGTGCTCGGCGCTGAGACGGCTTGAATCCGGCCGCCTGACCCTCCCAAGGTGATCAGACCCGGTTTTTCAACAGTCCGCCGGGCAACTGATTTTCCTGGACTCCTTGCCCAGGCTGTCCTAGCTTCATAAATTGATGCGACCAGGTAGGTAGGATCCGGAACGGGGTTCCGGGGCTTAGCTACGAGTAGGATTTCAAGCCACCCCATGGGGAGAATAACCACACATGAAACGCGCCTTATTGCTGTTGGTGCCGGCCCTGTTGCTCCTGGCCCTGGCCGATTGCAGTCAAGACGAATCCAAACCCACCTTCACCCGGTTGCGAGTGACTCCCTCCTGTGGCGTCGCGCCCATGGCCGTGGAAGGCTACGCCATCCTGTCAGGGGGCAATGAAACCGGCGATCCACTCGGCGCGAACAACAATCTGGAAATAAAGTGGGATTTCGGCGACGGGGGGACCGGAAACACAACCATCGCCTACCACACGTACAAAACCCACGGTATATGGCCCATCATCGTCACCGGAACCGACCCCGACGGCAACACCGCCGTCGCCAGGGACACGGTATTCGTGTTCCCCGACAGCCTGGTCATGCAGGCCGGATCCGACTTCCCCGACGGGAACGTCACCACCGCCGACACCGTCCGCTTCGACATCATGGCTTCCTCCTGCGGCATCGATTACCCGACTGTTCTGGGCGATTCGGTAAAATTGGAATTCCATTGGGTGATGGGAGATGCCGACACCACGCAATACACAGTCACCGCCCCGGAATTCCGATTCGATACCCCCGGCCAATACGAGGTCAAGGTATCGGTCTTCTATCCCGCCTGGGCGGTTCTGCGCCAGCAGACGTTGAACTTCAACGTCACCGATCCCTGATCGGCGGATAACCCCCGGGGTCCGTGCCCCGGCGACAAGAAAAATGCGGGGCCTCGGAGGCCCCGCATTTTTTTCTGCTGCGATAACCGGGATTGATCAGTCGATTGCCGCCTTCAGG
>CBDURF010000038.1:0-24456 GCA_965369705.1 uncultured bacterium | reverse complement strand
GCCGGGGAGAGACTGGAGGACGTCACACGGCGTCGCCTGCTGGTGACGATCACCGGCCTGGCGACGCCCGTCGTTTTCGGTCAACTGTCACAGACACTCATGGGGCTGGTCGACACGGTGATGGTGGGGCGGTTGGGGGAAGGACCGCTGGCGGCGGTGGCGGTGGCGACACTTTTGTTTTCCGCCCTGGCCATGAGCATCAAGGCCTTCGACGTGGCCGCCCAGACTTTCACCGCTCGCCGGGTGGGTGAGGGCCGGGACGCGGAAGTGGGCTCGATCCTGGCCACCGCGGTGACGGTCAGCCTGGCCGCCGGCGCGGTCTTCATGCTGGTGGGTCTGGCCTGGCCCGACGGCCTGATGGCCCTGGTGACGGCGGATCCCGAAGTCAGGGAACTGGGAAGCTCCTACCTGGTCTACCGCTACGCCGGCATGTTGCCCCTGCTGTTTTTCTTCCAGGCCAAGGGGGTCTTCGACGGGATCGGCTGGACCAGGATCGGCATGGGCGTCGGGATCGGCATGAATCTTGTCAACGTCCTGCTGAACTGGGTGTTGATCTTCGGCAATCTGGGCGCCCCGGTCATGGGTGTGGCCGGGGCGGCGTTGGCCAGCACCCTGAGCGCCCTGCTGGCCGGCCTCGTCATCGTGGGGATCCTGTTGCGCCCGTCCGTCCGTCACCGGTTCCGGATCCTGTGCCGGTCGAACTTTCAGGTCCGTTTGATCAAGCCCTTTCTGGCGCTCGGCTGGCCCCCCGCGCTGCAGACCTTCGGCATCGTCATCGGATTCCTGGTGTTCTATTTTATCCTGGGCAAGATATCCATCATCGCCGTGGCCGCGGCCAACGTGGTGATGCGCATCGCTTCCCTCAGCTTCATGCTCGGGGTCGGGGTGGGCGCGGCGGTGCAGACCCTTGTGGGCCAGTCCCTGGGCAGAATGGATCCCCGGGGCGCCCGCCGGTCGGCTTGGTACGGGGTGGGGCTGTCCATGGTGTTCATGGGTATATTCGGGGTGATTTTCCTGTGCGTCCCGGAAGCCCTGTTGCGCCTGTTTTTCTCCAGTGAAGACCTGATCGCCGCCGGTGTGCCCATCCTCAGGCTGATGGGACTGGTGCAGGTGATCGACGCGGTGGGTCTGACCCTGGCCGGTGCGTTGCGGGGCGCCGGCATGACCCGGGCGGTCATGCTGGTGGACATCGCGACCGGGCTCGGCCTTTTGCCGCCCCTGGCCTATCTTTTCGGAGTCGTGATGAACGGCGGGTTGATGGGCGCCTGGCTGGCCCTGTTGATCTGGTTCACCCTCTACGCCGTCGGTATGATTTTCCTGTTCGTCAAGAGCGACTGGGAGGAGGTGAAGATTTGAGCACGGATCCCCTGTTCGACCAGCCGGCCGGACCCGAACGTGAAGTGATGACCGTTCGTCAGATCAACGAGGAAATTTCCGCCGCCATCGAACGGTCCTTCCCCCGAACGGTGTGGGTGAGAGGTGAGGTCCAGCGGCTGCCCCAGGATGCGGCCTTCCGCACCCACGTCTACTTCGAACTCCATGAAACCGGAGGCAGCGGCGCGGCCGACTACCAGATCTCCACCTCCCTGATGGGCTGGGATCGGCAGCGTTTCGACCTCGGCCGCTACCTCGACGGCGCCGACCCGGATTTCCAGATCGCGAACAAGATGGAAGTCTGCCTCGAATGCAAGGTCGACTTTTACGCCAAATTCGGGAAGATGAGCCTGAAGGTCGTGGGGGTGGACAAGACTTTCACCCTGGGCCGGCTCGAGGCCAGACGCCGGGAAATCCTGGCCTACCTGAAGCAGGAAGACCTGCTCGAGAAGAACGCGGCCGTGCCCCTGCCCGAGCTGCCCCTGAGCATCGGGCTCATCACGTCGCCCGGCAGCGCCGCGGAACGGGATTTCATGACTGGTCTTGAAGCCAGTCCCTGGGCCTTCCAGGTAGGGCTGCGCGGGGCGAAGATGCAGGGTGAGCAAATGCAGCCCGAGGTGATCCGGGCGCTCGCCGGACATGTCGCCGCCGGGGTCGACGTCATCGTCATCACCCGGGGCGGCGGGTCCCGGGCCGATCTGTCCTGGTTCGATCAGCGTGATCTGGCGGTGGCCATCGCCGAATGTTCCGTGCCGGTGATCACGGCCGTCGGGCACGAGGTCGACACGTCCATCGCGGACCTGGTGGCCCATCATGCCTGCAAGACACCCACCGCGGCCGCCGAATTTCTGGTGGAAAAGGTCGAGGAGACCTCGGCCAGGCTGGAAAACGCGGCGGAACGCCTGGTGTCCGCAGCAGAGGATCTGCTGGCCGTGTCCCTGGACCGGATCGATCAGGCGGCGCGGTTGCGGCGGGCGGCGGAAGGGATCTGTCTCAGGGCGCGGGTCCGCTACCAGGCCACCGCCGGACGGTTGCAGGACAGGGTATCCCGCAGCCTGGCGGCCGGCCGCGGGATCCTGGCCGAACTGCGGACCAGGATGGGCACCGCGGCGGTGACCAGGATTTCTCACGCCCGGGAGGGGTTGGGCGGATTGCGGGTGGGGATTTCCGGCGCCGCAGTGGCCCACATGGCCGGCGCGCGCCGGGAGCAGGCTGCCCTGGCCGTCCGGTTGGTCCGCGAAGCCCTGCGGCCGGTGGTCGCGCAGGGCGCGCGGCTGGAAAGCCTGGCGACCCAGTCGAGGCTGATGGATCCGGCCCAAGTGCTGGCCCGCGGATTCACCATCACCCTCGACGAACGGGGGCGGGCCGTGACGCAGGCCGCATCCCTGGCTCCGGGAGACCTCATCGGCACGCGGTTCAGCGACGGTCTGGTCCGCAGCATCGTTCAGCCGGGGCATGAAATCGCCGGCGGCGGGACAATCTCCAAACAAGGAAAGGGCAAGCGAAGTGACGGAAAGAAAGGCAAACCCCAAAAGGACCCCGGCCAAGAAACTCTCTTTCGGTGAAGCGGTCGGCGAAGTCGAACAGATCCTGGCCGGCCTTGAGCAGGACGAAATCGACATCGACCGTTTGAGCGAGGAAGTCAGGCGGGCGGTGGAGCTGATCCAGGTCTGCCGGGAAAAGCTGGAAAAGACGGACGCCGAGGTGCGCGAGCTGGTGGCGGGACTTCAGCAGCCCGGACCGGAAAATGAATCCGCGGATAATTCCGGAGAGACTTCCGGAAACGATTCCGGAGAGGATCTGCCCTTCTAATGGAACCCCTCATCAAGGTCCGTGATCTAACCAAGGACTATCGTCTCATCAGGAAACGCGAGGGAGTCACCGGTGGGCTGATCGACCTGGTGCGGCCGCGACATGAACTCCTGCGCGCGGTGGAGAGGGTTTCCTTCGATATCCCGGCCGGGCAGATGGTCGGCTACATCGGGGCCAACGGGGCGGGGAAATCAACGACCATCAAGATGCTGACCGGCATCCTGACGCCGACCTCGGGCACGGTCACCGTGGGCGGATTGGTGCCCTGGAAGCAGCGCCAGCAGTACACCCGGCACATCGGGGTCGTCTTCGGGCAGCGGACCCAGCTGTGGTGGGATCTGGCCGTGGTCGAATCATTCCGGCTCTTGAAGAAGATCTACGAGGTGGACGACGCCACCTACGATCGGCAGCTGAAGATCTTCGACGATCTTCTCCAGGTCGGGCAGCTTCTGCACCAGCCGGTGCGCAAGCTGTCGTTGGGGCAGCGCATGCGCTGCGACCTGGCCGCGGCGCTGTTGCACCGACCTAGAGTGCTTTTTCTTGATGAACCCACCATCGGACTGGATGTGCTGGCCAAGGAGAACGTGCGGATATTCCTGCGGGAAATCTGCGAACGCGACGGCGTGACCGTGATCCTGACCACCCACGATCTGGGCGACATCGAGCAGCTGTGCCGGCGCGTGATCATCATCGACAAGGGTCGGGTGCATTTCGACGGGGAGTTGGAGGACCTGCGGGGCCGGGTGGGCCGCCGGGTGCGCCTGACCGTCGAACTCCGCGAAAGCGCCACCAGCGAGGAGTTGGCCCTGACCACCGCGGGGTTGCCTGTGGCGTGGAAAGAGGGCGATGGCCTGCGACATCACGCGGAATTCAACCGGGTCGAAGTGCCGGGCGCCGAGGTCATCAAGCGCCTGGTCAACGAGCGGCACGTGTCGGACCTGCACCTGGCCGAACCGGCCATCGATGAAGTCGTCCGTGAGATCTACCGGCAGAGCGGTAGGGACGCCTCGTGAGTGACTTCGTGAACACGGCGATTCTCGAACCCTGGCGTCGCACGGCGGCCGGCTCGGCGGGACTCTACCTCCACTTCATCCGCCTGGCCTTCCTGAAGTTCCTGGCCTACCGCCTTCGCTACTACACCGGCGTGGTGAGCTACACGATCTTCGTGGCGGGTCACTATTATCTCTACACCGCCCTGTTCGCCAGCCGGGTCGCCGATGCCGGGGGCGCCACCATCGGCGGTCTGAACATCAGCGAGATGATCACCTACGTTGCCATCAGCTGGATCGGCCGCAGCTTCTATTTCAACAACATCGCCCGTGAACTGATGCGCATGATCACCGAGGGCGAGATCGCCATGCAGTTGATCAAGCCCTTCCATGTACAATCGGTGATGATGTTCGAGGCCGTCGGCGAATCAGGTTTTCGTCTGATCATGTTCACCCTGCCCATCATGGTGGTGATCGTACCGTTGTTCGGCATCGGCCACCCGCCGGAACCCGTCCTGTATTTCTGGACATTCCTCAGCTTCTGCCTGGCCCTGGTCATCTACAGCCAGATCAACTTCCTGCTGGGTTGCCTGGCCTTCTACATGAAGAACATCCAGGGCGTTTTGCGGGCCAAGATGGTGAGTATGGATTTCCTGACCGGGGTCGTGGTGCCCTTCACCTTCTTCCCCGATTGGTTCCAGCGCGCGGTGGAATGGTTGCCCTTCCAGGGTATCAGCTACATCCCGGTGACCTTCTACCTGGGGAAACGACCGGGAGACGAACTCTATGAGGCCATACTTCTCCAGCTGGCCTGGGCGGTGGGATTGTTCGTGGCCGGACGCCTGGTCTGGCGTTTTTCCGTCCGCCGCGTGATTGTGCAGGGGGGGTGAGATGATGGAGAACGAGATCAATTGGAGCCTGATCCCTAAACGTGGTATCTTGTCCAGAACCCGTTGGCAGGCAGGGATTTTTGGGGCTTACTTCGCGCAATTCATTAAGACGCGCCTAGCCTACCGGATGGACTTTATCGTCGACACCCTGGCCGTCTCCTTCAGCATGGTGATCCAGCTGGCGGTGCTGACGACCCTGTTCAGCAAGGTGGAGGCCCTGGATGGGTGGTCCTTCGAGCAGGTCCTGTTCATCTACGCCTTCAGCCTGCTGCCCCTGGGGCTGTTCAACATCGTCAGCGTCAACCTGTATCGCTTCAGCGACCAGTACATCATCCAGGGCAAGTTCGACCGCGTGCTGTTGCGCCCGGTGGGCACCCTGGCCCAGGTGATCTTCGAATCCTTCAATGTTTCGGGCCTCAACGAGATCCTGCTCGGGATTGCGGTGATGGCTTACGCGGGCGTGAAACTCGGACTCGATTTCGGTGTACAAGAAATCCTAGCGCTGGCGATCCTGGCCCCGTCGGCGGCTCTGGTCTACATGGGCGTGTTTCTGGCCATCACCTCGGTGTCGTTCTGGCACGAGGACAGGATGGGACTGGCGCCCCCGGTCTACAATGTCATCCGGTTCAGCAGGTATCCGATCACGATCTACAGCCTGCCCATCCGGATTTTTCTGACGTTCGTACTGCCGTTCGCCTGGGTGGCCTTTTTCCCGGCGACATGGTTTCTCGGCAGCGAGGAGTTCAGCCGCTTTGCCCTGCTGACTCCCCTGGTCGGTCTGGTGGTGTTCGGCGGGTCGGTCCTGATCTGGCGACGGGGCGTACGGAACTACGCCAGCACCGGAAGTTGAGGCGGACGCGGTCCGCGGTTTCGAAAGGAAGAGTGATGAACGGCAAAGTCCTGGTCCTGCGACGATCCGCCTTGATGGTGGTCCTTCTGGCGGCGTTCCTGCTGCCCGCTTCGGTCGGCGCCACGATCTGGTGCGGCCAGAACGGTCTGATCCGCTTTTCCTTCGTCGAAGGCGATTCCCTGGTCACCGTCCTGCACACCGAAGAGCCCACCGACGGGGTGACCACCTTCGATCTGTATGCCTGGCTGACGGACGTTGATCCGGTGGCCAAGGACGGGAAGGTTTTTCTCCAGGTGGGCGGGATCGAATTCGAACTGTCCATTTCGGGCGACGAAGCGTTCATCCTGGAACAGGAATTTCCCTCGCAGGTGCTGAACATCGGAACGGAAATGGGCCAGGTCGTGGCCGGCCTGGTTCCGGGGGAGATGATCAACGACGGGAAGGTATTCCTGGTCCGATGGAAGGTCATGATCCAGGGGCGGCCCGAAAATGTCAGGATCGGCCTGGATCCCACGGGGCTGATGTCCTGCGCGGGCTTCAAGAGCTGTGAGGAAAGCGAACCGGCGGCCCTTTACGTGGGCAACGAAAGCAACTGGAAGGTGGGGGTCATGTTCGGGGCAGGCTACGTTCCGTCGTGGCTCAACCCCGTGGGGGAGCCCGATCAGACTCCCGTCACCGGCAAGGGGACCTGGCGCGAGGTGGGCGTGTTCACGGAACCCTGAGCTCGGCTACCCCTTGGGGTGGCTGCCTCCGGCGCAGACCTCGATCAAAACCCCGCCGCCGGATTTGGGGTGCAGAAATGCGATCTGTTTGCCACCGGCCCCAGTGCGCGGCTCCTGGTCGATGAGCTTCATACCCGCCTGCCGGCACCGTTCCAGCAGCGTGGGGATGTTTTCCGCGGCCACAGCGAGGTGGTGCAGCCCCGGTCCTCTTCGGGCGATGAAGGCGGCGATGGCGCCTTCGTCCGATAGGGGGGCCAGCAGTTCCACGTGCCCCAGCGCCCCGGAACGGTCCAGCTTGAGAAAGGCCACCTTCACGTTCTCCTGGGGCACCTCCTCGATCCTGTCCAGTTCCAGGCCCAGCAGGTCCCGGTACAGGGCGAGGCCCTCGTCCAGGTCCGCGACGGCGATTCCGATGTGATCCACGTAACCCGCGGCGCCGGGGGGCAGCAGTCCGGCGGGATCTGTGAGGTCGTCGCTCATGGGTCATCCTCCAGGGAAACGGGGGCTGGTTTCGGATCTTCAACAAATAATAGGAAACAATGCCGGAAAGGGAATCATTTTTGGGTAGGACCCGGCCGCGTCGTTGGCTATCATGGGCGGACCCCAAATCCCGAGGAGGCTCCGATGGATCCGCGCAATACGCAACTGGCCGAACAGCTCATCACCTACAGCGTCAAACTCCAGCCCGGCGAAAAGATCTACATCGAGATCAAGGGTCTCGAGGCGATGGAGCTGGGCAAGGAACTGGTGCGCGTGGCCACCGTGCATGGGGGAGTGCCGTTCTGGTACTACAACGACGAGACGCTCAGCCGCGGGTTCATCAACAACGCCGACCAGGAGCAGTTCGCCTCCTGGGGCCGGTTCCACAAGCCGATCATGGAAGCGGTGGACGCCTACATCGGCGTGCGCGGCAGTTCCAATCCCTTCGATCTCGCCGACGTCGACGCCGACCGCATGAAGTGGCACGACAAGGCCTACTGGGGCGAGGTGCACATTCCCATCCGCCTGAAGAAGAAGTGGTGCGTGTTGCGCTATCCCAATCCTTCCATGGCCCAGGCGGCCGAGCGTTCCACCGAGGATTTCGCCGACTTCTACTTCAATGTCTGCACCCTGGACTACGCCCGGATGAGCAAGGCGATGGACCCGTTGCACGCCCTGCTCGAGAAGACGGACAAGGTCGAGATCAAGGGGCCGGGCACCGATCTGAGCTTCAGCATCAAGGGTCTGCCGGCGGTCAAGTGCGATGGGGGCCGCAACATCCCCGACGGCGAGGTCTACACCGCGCCGGTGAAGGACAGCGTCAACGGGGTCATCCAGTACAACACCAAGACCCGGCAGGGCGGCGTGGTGCTGGACAACATTCGCTTCGAGGTCAAGGACGGCAAGATCGTCGAGGCCACCTGCGAAGGCGACCAGGCCAAGCTCGAGGACGCTCTGAACATTGACGAGGGCGCCCGCTACTTCGGGGAGTTCGCCCTGGGCGTGAATCCCTACATCACCAGCCCCATGCTGGACACGTTGTTCGACGAAAAGATCAGCGGCAGCTTCCACCTGACCCCCGGCAACGCCTACGAAGCCGCCTTCAACGGCAACAAGTCGGCCCAGCACTGGGACATCGTGTTGATCCAGACGCCGGAGTGGGGCGGCGGCGAGATCTGGTTCGACGGCACGCTGATCCGCAAGGACGGGCTGTTTGTTGTTCAGGAGTTGGAAGGACTCAACCCGGACAATCTCAAATAGATATCCCCGACCGGGATTCGCATGTCTTGTTCTCAAGTCGCGGAAATATGCATGGCCGGTCGCCCCTGCGGCCACATCGAGGTTCGCTGTCCGGTTCCCTGTCAAACAAGAGGTAATTAACCTATTTTTAACAGGTTTGGAACCAACGACTTAGGGAGCCTTTTTTCAAAACTACCTTTTTTTTGTTTTTGCCTGTCAAAAGTTTGACAATCAGCACCCAGGTATTACCTATCCCCAATAAGTGAGCATGGTTTACCCGGAGGAGGCGCGAGACCCTCTTCCGGGAACGGTAAAAAAGAGGGACATCATGCCGGATTCGAGAATCGACGACCTTCGCCGGAAGAAGGCGAAACTTTATCTGGGCGGGGGCGAGGAACGTATCGCCAAGCAGCATGCCGCGGGTAAGCGGACGGCCCGTGAACGTCTGGCTCAGCTGTTCGACGCGGACACCTTCCAGGAGACCCACCCGTTCATGAAGCACCGGTGTGTCGATTTCGGCATGCAGGACAAGGAACTGCCCGGCGAAGGCGTGGTGACGGGCTACGGACTCGTGGCCGGCCGGCCGGTCTACGCGGTCAGCCAGGACTTCACCGTGTCCGGCGGCGCGGTGGGCGAGGCGACCGCCCGCAAGACCAGCGACCTGCAGGACGACGCCCTGAAGACCGGCGATCCCATCATCTTCATCAACGACAGCGGCGGGGCGCGCATCCAGGAGGGGGTGGGGTCACTCGCCGGATACGGCGACATATTCTACCGCAACATCAAGGCTTCGGGGGTGGTGCCCCAGATCAGCATCATCAGCGGGCCCTGCGCCGGAGGCGCGGCCTACTCGCCCGCCCTGACGGACTTCATCATCCAGGTGCGGCACGAGGGCCAGATGTACATCACCGGTCCGAGCGTCATCAAGCAGGTCACGGGGGAGGACGTGACGGCCGAACAACTGGGCGGCGTCGATAGCCATTCCCATTATTCGGGGGTAGTGCACTTCGTCGCCGAAAGCGGAGGCGAGGGCATCGAGATCGCCAAACGCCTGCTTTCGTTTTTGCCCAGCAACAACACCGACGACCCGCCCTTCCTCGAGGAAATGCACGACGACACGGTGGAGCAGGACGACGCCATGAACGACCTGGTACCCGACAATCCGCGGGCGGCCTATGACATGCACGAGGTGATCGGTCGCGTGGTGGACCGGGCCGATCTGATGGAGGTCATGGAGCATTTCGCGCCCAACCTGATCGTGGGCTTCGCCCGGATGGAAGGATCCACAATCGGGGTGGTCGCCAACAACCCCGCCCACAAGGCCGGTGTGCTGGACATCGACTCCTCGGTCAAGGGCGCGCGGTTCATCCGGTTCTGCAACGCCTTCAACATTCCGCTGGTGACCTTCGTGGATGTGCCCGGCTTCATGCCCGGGATCCAGCAGGAATACAGCGGGATCATTCGGCAGGGGGCCAAGATGCTGTTCGCCTACGGTGCGGCCACGGTGCCGAAGATCACCATCGTGGTGCGCAAGGCCTACGGCGGGGCCTATCTGGCCATGTGCGGCCGGTCGATGGGGGCCGACCGGGTGGCGGCCTGGCCCTCGGCCGAAATCGCCGTAATGGGCGCCGAAGGCGCGGTCAACATCCTGTACCGGCGGGAGATCGCCGCGGCGGAGAACCCGGATGCCAAACGTCGGGAACTGATGGACATCTACATCGAGAAGTTTTCGACCCCCTACGCGGCCGCCGCCCGGGGCATGGTCGACGACGTCATCGAACCCGCGGACACGCGGTCCTATATCGCCCTGTCCCTGGAAATCCTCAAATCCAAACGCGAGATCAGGCCGGAGAAGAAGCACGGCCTGATTCCCCTGTAGGAGCGGCTGGACGTGAAGGGGAACATCACACCGGAAATGGGAACATTGGCGATCGTCGGTATCCTGATCGTCTTCGGGGTCCTGGCCCTGATCGCCACGGTCGTAGCCCTTCTCAAACGGCTCGACGACCGTTGGCAGGACCACGAAGCCCGCCAGCTGGCGGCAGCCGCGGGGAAGGAACCCACCATAGACAACACGACTCTCGTCCTGATCGCCGCCGCGGCCGCCATTGCGGTGGGCGGGCGATTCAGGGTGCGCCGGATCCGGCGCCTGCTGTCGCCACGGCAGAAAAGAACGCCCTGGTCGGCCCATGGCCGCTTGGTCCTGCAGGGATCACACGCGGTCAGGAGAAAGCGCGATCAACGTTAAATTTCCGGGCTGGCCGCCCGGTTGGTGAGGAGCAGCAATGAAGTTGAAGATCACGGTCCACGGTGTAGCCTACGAGGTTGATGTCGAGGTCCTCGACGCCAAGGACGAGATGCACGGGGCGGCTTCCCCTCTGCCGCCCGCGCCGCCACCCGCCCCGGGGCCGGCCACTGCTTTCGCCCCGGCGCCGGCCAAAGGTCCCGATCCCGCCGCGTCCCCCCTGGACGGCGCTGGAGGCGTAGCTTCGCCCATCGCCGGCACGGTTCTGGAGGTCAAGGTCAAGGTGGGGGACCAGGTGGAGCAGGGGCAGACGCTGCTGGTCATCGAGGCCATGAAGATGGAGACGGCCATCGCCGCGCCCGGCCCCGGAAAGATCAAGGCGGTCCTGGTCGCGGCCGGCGACGCCGTCCGGGAGAACCAGACCCTCGTGGATTTCGCCTAGGGAAGATCGAGAGACGTCATGGATGTATTCTGGGATTTCCTGCAGGTAGGCATCGTGGGCAACTTCGCCTGGGGAAACCTGGTCATGATGGCCATCGGCTGCCTGTTCATCTACCTGGCCATCGCCAAGGATTACGAACCGCTGCTGCTGGTTCCCATCGGGTTCGGCATGCTGGTGGGCAACATCCCGCTGACCAGTGGCATGAACATCGGCATCTATGAGCCGGGCAGCGTACTCAACGTGTTGTACAGCGGCGTGACCCAGGGCTGGTATCCCTCCCTGATCTTCCTGGGCATCGGCGCCATGACCGATTTTTCGGCCATGCTTTCCAACCCCCGTCTCATCCTGCTGGGAGCGGCGGCACAGGCGGGCATCTTTCTGACCTTCGCCGGCGCCCTGCTGCTGGGTTTCGCGGAGAAGGACGCCGCCGCCATCGGCATCATCGGCGGCGCCGACGGCCCGACGGCCATCTTCCTGTCCAGCCAGCTTGCCCCCCACCTGCTGGGGGCCATCGCCGTGGCGGCCTACAGCTACATGGCCCTGGTGCCGGTCATCCAGCCGCCGATCATCAAGCTGTTGACCACTCGCCAGGAACGCCTGATCCGCATGAAACCGTCCCGTCCGGTGAGCAAGCGTATCCGGATCATCTTCCCGATCGGCGCGTTCGTTCTCTGCGCCAGCATCGCCCCGGGCGCCATCTCCCTGCTGGGGTTCCTGTTCTTCGGCAATCTGCTGAAGGAAAGCGGCGTCACCGAGCGCCTGGCCAAGACCGCCCGCAACGCCATGATCGACATCGTGACCATCCTGCTGGGGCTGTGTGTGGGGGCTTCGACGGACGCCAGCCGTTTTCTGACCCCCGCTTCGGTGAAGATCGCCCTGCTGGGAGCCCTCTCCTTCTGCGTGGCAACGGCCGCGGGCGTCCTTTTCGCCAAGGCCATGAATCTCGTCGCGAAGGATAAGATCAATCCCATCATCGGGGCGGCCGGGGTGTCCGCCGTTCCGGACAGCGCCCGGGTCTGCCAGATGGTCGGCGCCCGGGAGGATCCCCAGAACTTCCTGATCATGCACGCCATGGCTCCGAACGTGGCCGGGGTGATCGGATCCGCCGTGGCCGCGGGCGTTTTCCTGTCGCGTTTCGCCTTTTGACCGGATTACCGGCCAGAACAAAAAGGCCTCCCCGTCAGGGGAGGCCTTTGCTGATCAGGTGGTCGCCGGGGAGATGCCGGATCAGATGTCGTCCTTGTCGTCGTCGTGTTCGATGTCGACACCTTCTATTCCTTCAAGGCCTTCGAGCATGTCCTCTATGCTATCGTGATCGATCTGTTTGGCCAGGCCGAGCAGGGTGCCCAGGTTGAGATCGCCGACCACATTGACGAAGGCCACGCTGTCGTCGGGTTCGTAGCTGACGATCATCAGTCCCACCAGATCCTGCCCGTCGTACTTGGTGCTGACGGACACGGTTTCATCACCGTCCTTGATGTAGATCAGGCGTTTCCAGTCGTTCTTCTTCAGATCGGCTTCCACCTTTGCCACCGATTTCTTGACCTCTTCCCCGCCGCCGTTCTCGATCGAGAAGGCCTTGACGCGTATGGAGCGGATCATGGCCAGAGCCTGGACCAAGGCATCGTCACCCTTTTCCTCGGCGTCGGCGCCCAGGCCGAGCAGGATCGGGCCCAGGTCGATGTCCTGGATTTCCGAGGCATCCCCGGGAATAACGATCCACTCCAGATCCATGTATCCCGGTTCATTCTCGACATTTTCGGCCAGGGCCCAGCCGGCGCACAGCAGGCAGAGCATCAGGGTGACCAGCGAAGTGGCACGTGTGATATTCATCCGTTTCCTCCTGGGGTTGTCGGTTTGACTAGCTTGAGCGATTCGTTGACGGCCCGGGGCAGTTTGTTGGCGAACACCTCGACGATCGTGTCCTTTCGGGTTCGGTCCAGGACCCGAGCGGTCAGGGCCAGGCTGAACATCACTTCTTGGCGAGCGGCGGCGATTTCCTGTTCGGTCCAGGCATGTTGCGGGCCGGAGCCGGCGGGTTCGGGCCCTGAGGCCGGACGCGGACCCGGCAGGATGATGGCCACGAACAGGCAGGCCGCGGCCACCGCGAGGGCGGCCACCAGGCGGCGTCGGTTCCTTCCGGAAGGGGTCCTTGTTCCGGCGAGCCGAATCGCCGCTTTGATGTGGTCGTCAAGATCGAGCGGAGCGCTTGCCCTGGGCAGCGAGGCCAGGGTTTCCCGGAGATTCATCTCGCGGGCCAGTTCAGCTCGGCAATCGGCGCAGCCGTTCAAATGATTCCGGACCCGTTCGCGTTCGGGCAGACCCAGATTCCCGCTGGCGAAAGCGACGAGTTCGAGTTCGATGTCACGGCAATGATCCATCACCCTGTCTCCCTCTTGACGTCCAGGCCCGAGTCGCAGGGGGCCGTCAGGACGAGTCGCAATGATTTCCTCGCCCGATGGATCTGGACCTTCAGCGCGCTGACGGTCTTGCCCAGAATCTCGGCGATTTCCTGCAGCTTCATTTCCTGGAAATAGTGCATCATCATGACGCTCCGCGTTTCCGGGGCCAGGGTGTCCATGGCGTTCAACAGGGCCCGCTGCCGTTGGTCCAGGTGAAGCGTTCCCTCGGGATCAGGTCCGGGACCTCCGGCCGGTAATCGTTCCAGGGCGTCCGGATCCGGGAAACCGAAATTGTTCCGCTGTGACCGCCGCCGGCGGATCAGGTCGATGCAGAGGTTGTGGGCCACCTTCATCAGCCAACCCGCGGCCTTGCCGGGGGCGATGTCGTCGTAGTTGCGCCACAGTTTGACGAAGGCCTCCTGGGTGACGTCCTGGGCGTCCTCGGGATCCCGGAGGCAATATAGCGCGTGGCTGTATACCCGATCGCGATTGCCTTCCAGCAATTGTGTGAATAGCGCATGGTCCATGGTATGGAAAAGGACGAATGAACCGGGATATGGTTACACGGAAAAGAACCTGAATTAATCTCGTCAGACGCCGGGTTCGGGTTCGATGATCACCAGAGGGTCGCCCGGGTTCACCGAATCGCCTTCGGACACGACCACCTCGATAACGGTTCCATTGGTGGTCGCCGTCAATTCGTTTTGCATCTTCATGGCTTCCACCACGATGACCGGTTCCCCCTTGTGGACGACCTGGCCCGCGGAGACCTTGATCTGGACAACCAGGCCGGGAATGTCCGCCGAGATGGTACCGCTGCCGACGGTGTCGCCCAAGCTCTCCAGGGCCTGGGCCCGCAGTTCGTCCATGACCGTCAGGCTGACGGGACGGCCCCCGATGGTGGCCTTGATCGAGCCGTTGCCGTTGTTGCCGTCGCTGGAAAGATGAATGAGATGAAGTCGGCCGCCGTAACGGAGGGAGATGGCCTTGCCGTTCAGGACCGGGCGGAAGTTGACCGGGGTCAGGTCCCCGTCGTCCACCTGGACCATGGTCTCGGCGCCGTCGCGGGCCACAATCGCCCCGCACTGGTTGTCATCGTATTTCAGGATGTAACGTTTCTTCATCAGCACGATCATGGTCCTTTCCAGCGGCGCCACCTCGCGGCCCGTCTTTACTTGTTGCCGGTCATGGAGCGAAGGGCGTTGAGCCGCCAGTTCCGAGGGGTGCAGTCCCGGCCCTCGTCACCGGTTTTGGCACCGGACCGTCGCAGGGCCTCGAACAGGGCAGTGGCCGCCACCAGGGCTTCGGCCTGCCCGTCGTCGAGTTCCGGCAGCCAGTTGTCCGGGTCGAATTCGTCTTCAACGAAATGGGTGGTGTAGCTACCGTCCAGGAAGGCGGACTGTTCGAGGGCCCACAGGTGGAACGGCAGGTTGTGTCCCGGACCGTGCAGGGTGAATTCGCGCAGGACCCGCCTGGAACGGGCGATGGCCTGCGGACGGTCCTCGCCCCAGACGATCAGCTTGGCCAGCATTGGGTCGTAGTGGATGGGTACGTCGAACCCCTCGTAGACACCGGTATCGAGACGGACGCCGGGCCCCTGGGGAATGGTCATGGATTCGATCCGGCCGATGCTGGGCGCGAAGTTCCGGCCGGGATCCTCGGCATAGAGCCTGAATTCCAGGGCCCAGCCCTGCTGGCGGAGATCCTCCTGGCGGTAGCAGATACCCTCGCCGAGAGCGATCTTCACCATGGCGTGGACCAGGTCCGTGCCGGTGACCATCTCGGTGACGGGATGCTCGACCTGCAACCGCGTGTTCATCTCCAGGAAGTAGAATTCGCCGTCGGGGGCGAGGATGAACTCCACGGTGCCGGCGCCCCGGTAGTCGATGGCCCGGGCGGTCTGGACCGCGGCTGCACAGATCCGCTTTCTCAGTTCGGGAGTGAGCGAGGGGGATGGGCTCTCCTCGATCACCTTCTGGTGACGCCGTTGCACCGAGCATTCCCGTTCGAAGACATGGATCACGTTCCCTTGCCCGTCGCCGAGAATCTGGACCTCGATGTGCTTGGGATTCTCGATGTACTTTTCCACGAAGATGGCGTCGTTGCCGAAGGCGCTGCCTGCCTCGCCCATGGTCCGGCGCAGGGCGCCGGCCATTTCACCGGGTTCCCGCACGATCCGCATTCCCTTGCCGCCGCCTCCGGCGGAAGCCTTCAACAGGACGGGATAGCCGATCTCCTCGGCGATGCCGATGGCGACCTCAGGGTCGGTCACTGCCTCGTCGGTGCCGGGTACGACGGGAATTCCGCTGGAGCGCATCTTGCGGCGCGAGGCCAGCTTGTCGCCCATGACCTCCATGGAGTCGGCGGTCGGTCCGATGAAGACCAGACCAGCCTCCTCGACCTGACGGCTGAAGGGGCCGTTCTCCGCGAGGAATCCGTAACCCGGATGAATGGCGCCGGCGGCGGTTTCCCTGGCGGCCGCGAGGATCTTGTCGCCCGCCAGGTAGCTCTCGGTCGCCGGGGCTTCGCCGATGAAGACGGCCTCGTCCGCCATCAGCACGTGCAGGGCGGTGCGGTCGACTTCTGAGTAGACGGCGACGGTCCCGAGTCCCATTTCCTTGAGCCCCTGGATGATGCGCACGGCGATCTCGCCGCGATTGGCCACGAGCACCTTGTCGAACTTCTTACGTGTCTTGCTGGATGCCACGATGCTCTCCCTACAGGGGAATGTTTCCGTGTTTCTTCGGGGGCAGATTCTGTTTCTTGCCGCGCAGGTTGTTCAGGGCGGTGATCAGGTGCCGGCGAGTGTCCGCCGGCTCGATCACGTCGTCGAGGTAGCCGAGTCCGGCGGCGATGAACGGGTTGGCGTAGGTCTCGTTGTACTCGTCGACCAGCCTTTTCCGTTCAGCGTCGGAGTCGTCGCTTTCGGCCAGGGCCTGACGGTACAGGATGTTCACGGCCCCCTCGGAACCCATGACCGCCAACTCGGCGCCCGGCCAGGCGATATTGTAGTCGGCACGGATGTGTTTGCTGTTCATCACGTCGTAGGCGCCGCCGTAGGCCTTGCGCGTGATGACCGTGAGTTTGGGCACCGTGGCCTCGCAGAAGGCGTACAGCAGCTTGGCTCCGTGCTTGATGATGCCGCCGAATTCCTGTTCCGTCCCGGGCAGGAATCCGGGCACGTCCTCGAACACGACCAGGGGAATATTGAAACAGTCGCAGGTCCTGACGAAACGCGCCCCCTTGATGGATGAGTTGATGTCCAGCACCCCGGCCTGGAACTTGGGTTGGTTGGCCACCACACCCACGGGCTGGCCGCCCAGGCGCGCGAACCCGCAGATGATGTTCTGGGCGTGCCGGGGCTGGACCTCCAGGAAGTCGCCCTCGTCAACGACGAGGCGAATCACCTCGATCATATCGTAAGGCTTCCGGCTGTCGTCCGGAACGATTCCGTTGAGCTTTTCCTCGCGCCGGTCCGCAGGGTCGGTGGGCGTGATGCGGGGCGGTTCCTCAAGGTTGTTCTGGGGCAGGAAGCTCATCAGCCGGCGGGTCATCAGCAGGCAGTCGGCGTCGCTGGCGGCCATGAAGTGAGCGACGCCGCTTTTGGTCGAGTGGGTGTTGGCCCCGCCGAGCTCCTCGAACGTGACGTCCTCGTTGGTGACCATCTTGATGACGTTGGGCCCGGTAACGAACATGTAGCTCGTCTGGTCGACCATCAGGGTGAAGTCGGTGATGGCGGGTGAATAGACCGCGCCCCCGGCGCAGGGCCCCAGGATGGCGGATATCTGGGGGATGACGCCCGAGGCCATGGTGTTGCGCCAGAAGATCTCGGCATATCCGGCGAGGGACCGCACGCCCTCCTGGATGCGGGCGCCGCCGCTGTCGTTCAGCCCGATCACCGGGCAGCCGTTCTCCAGGGCCTGGTCCATGAGGCGACAGATCTTCAAGGCGTTGGCTTCGCTCATGGATCCGCCGAAGACCGTGAAGTCCTGGGCGAAAAGGTAGATCTGACGGCCGTCGATGCGGCCGGTCCCGGTGACCATGCCGTCGCCGACCGGGCGGTTCTGGTCCATGCCCATCTCGTGACTGCGGTGGGTGACGAAGACCCCGGTCTCCTGGAAACTGCCTTCGTCCAGCAGGAGGTGGATGCGTTCACGGGCGGTGAGTCGGCCTTTGGCGTGGATCTTTTTCACGCGGTCGGGGCCGCCGCCGGCCAGGGCCTCGGCGCGCAGCTCGTTCAGTCGTTTGAGATTGTCGGCGAAGGAATTGGTCATGATGGTTCCCTTTGCGGGGGTAGCGTTGATGCCGATTGCAAAAAAATATGGGCGGAATCATAACAGATGGACCGCCGCCGCCGGAAGAGACTAACAGACTCGTGAAAGGAGCGTCAATTCCGGAAAGATCATCCCGGAGCTTCGCCCGGAAAATATTGTCGCTGCGCGATCCCGCCAAGGCGATGACATGAATCTTCCGGGTCAGGATTCCTCAGCCACGGCCGGCCATCTTGCGGCGCATCAGACGAAGGATGAGATGGGCGAGATCCCGGTGGCTGCCGGGCTTGAGGAGGATTTCGACCACCCCGGCTTCACGCGCCTGCTCCTCATGGAAACTGTCGCGAAACCCCGTGAAGAGGATGACGGGAATGTCCGGGCGGATTTCGTGGATCTTCCGCGTCAGGCGGACGCCGGACATGTGGGGCATGATCTGATCGGTGACCACGACATCGAAGATTTCGGGTGTCTGGGAAAAATCAGCCAGGGCCTTGCGGCTGTCCGTATGGGTGATCACGCGGAACCCCTGGCGTTGAAGCCCGCTGGTCATGACCTGGGCCACCATCTCCTCGTCGTCGATCAGCATCACGGTGGCCACGGGTTCGGCCCCCGGTTCGAAGGACGAGAGGGTCGGGTCGGGGTAGGCTTCAACGGCGAGCTGTCCGTCGGCGAATTCATCCGCCGCCGCGGCGGCAACGGATTTCCGTTCGACGGTACTGGATACCTCCCAGGCGATGAGGGGGAAGTAGAGATCGAACTTCGTGCCCTCGCCGACTCGGCTGCGCACGATGGTGACTCCGTCGTTGTCCTCCAGGATTCGGGACACGGTGCTCAGACCGATCCCCATCCGGCTCCCATCCCTGGTGCCTGTGAAGTAGGAGTCGAAGATCCGGTCCAGCGTCTGCTTGTCCATCCCCCGGCCGTCGTCGCGCACGGTCAGGCGGGCGTAGCTGCCGGGCGCCAGATCCCTGGGCAGCGCTTTTCGGCCCGTGGCCACGGTTTCCTCCTCGAGAACGATCTCCAGGGTACCGGTGTTGCGGTACATGGCGTGCATGGAGTTGCTGCAGAGATTCATCAGTACCTGCTGGATGCCCGTAACCGAAGCCAGGACCGGGCTACAGGGTTTCAACTCGGATTTGATGATGATGGTCGAAGGCAGGATATCCCGGATGAGTTTGAGGGTGTCCCGCACGACCGGGACCAGATCCGTGGGTTTGCGGGCCTGGTCGGCCTGCAGGTAGAAATCGCTGATCTCGCGGACCAGTTCGCTGGCCATGTGGCCGGCCTTGGCGATCTGGTCCAGCTCATTCCGCACGGGTGTCCCCGGGGGCGTTTCGTTGGTGGCGATCCGGGTGTGCCCAAGAATTACGGCCAGCAGATTGTTCAGGTTGTTGACGATGCTTCCGGCCAGGATGCCCACCGCCTCCATGCGGTGCGCCATGTTGAGCTGTCCTTCGAGGCGCTGCCCTTCCTCGGCGCTTTCCCGCTGACTGGAACGGAGTTCACGCAGTGCCCGCCAGGACCGGTACAGGGCCCAGGCCAGTGTCACAACGAGAGCGAAAAGCACCACCAAGGGCAGGAAGAAATTGGAACGAATCAACTCGCTCACACCATCACTCTCCATCTGCCTGGGAAGATCCGCAGGGTATTCAATTGGCTGTGGCAGGTTTGCAATCCCCCAGGTCCATGTAATATGCCATTTTTTCGACCTTCCCGCCACCCCAAGTCGGACTTGAAAGAGGATGCCCGCGAAGGATCTTCTACCAAAATTTCAAGAAACATGTCATAGATGATTTGATATAGTACAGAAGCTGAAGGTTCTTATCATTCCAGCCACCGAAAGGGGCAAGCCGATGAGTTACAATAATATCCTCTGCGAGGTCGCCGACGGGATCGCCACCGTGACGGTGAATCGCCCGGACAAGCTCAACGCCTTGAACATCGAGACCATCGGCGAGCTGGACACCTGTTTCGCGGATCTGGCCGAGGACCCGGAAGCCAGGGTGGTGGTGTTGACCGGGGCGGGGGAAAAGGCCTTCGCGGCCGGGGCGGATATTGGTGAAATGGCCGACATGACGGCCACCCAGGCGGAGCAGCTTTCCGCCAGGGGCCAGGCCCTCATGGACCGCATCGAAAACCTGGGCAAACCGGTCATCGCCGCGGTAAACGGATTCGCCCTGGGTGGCGGGTGCGAGTTGGCCATGGCCTGCACCTTCCGGTACGCTTCGGAAAAGGCCCGCCTGGGACTGCCGGAAACCGGGCTCGGTCTGATTCCGGGCTTCGGCGGGACCCAGCGTCTGTCCCGTCTCGTCGGCCGGGGCCGTGCTTTGGAAATGGTCCTGCTGGGGAACATGATCGATGCGGTCGACGCCATGGCCATCGGTCTGGTCAACAAGGTCTTCCCCGCGGAGGAATTCGCCGATTCGGTGCGGATCGTCGCCAAAGCCTTGGCCGAAAAATCCACCCTTACCCTGCGTGTGGCCCTCAAGGCGGTGGGTGAAGGATTGGAGATGAACCAGTCCGGTGGTTGCCGCCTGGAGGCGGCCCTGTTCGGAGTCTGCGGAGCCTCCGCTGACGCCAGGGAGGGTTGTTCAGCCTTCCTGGAGAAACGCAAACCGAAGTTCAGGGACTCCTGAACAAGCGCCGGAAAAAATTGATGGTTATGGTCCTGAATATATGGACCGTTGGGGTGGAAACATTTTTTTGGGGCCGGTGCCGTGACCTGTTATGTTTGGCGGGTAACAGCATTATTGCCTTCGCACCTTCACACGACGAGGTGATATCCATGACCGAAAAAACCGCGCTGGACGTGCCTTTCATGGAGGTCAACGGAGAACTCTGCAAGGGTTGCCAGCTGTGCCTGGCCGTCTGTCCGAAGAGTGTCATCGCCATCAGCGACCAACTCAACAGCGCCAGCTACCACCCGGCCTTTTATATCGGCGCCGATTGCACCGGCTGCGGTCTGTGTTTCTACGCCTGTCCAGAACCCGGCGCCATTCGCGTGGTCAAACCCTAGACTGATCTGCTCCAACTCAACGGGAGAAAGTCCATGGCCAAACAATTCATGAAGGGCAATGACGCCATCATCGTCGGCGCTCTCGCGGCGGGGTGCCGGGCCTATTACGGGTATCCCATCACTCCGGCCAGCGAAATCGCCCACGCGGCCGCCCTGCACTTCCCCGCCCTCGGTGGCGTGTTCATCCAGGCCGAAAGCGAAGTGGCGGCCATCAACATGGTCTACGGCTCCGCCGGCATGGGCGTGCGCACCTTGACCGCCTCCTCGAGCCCCGGCTTCAGTCTCAAGCAGGAGGGTTTGAGCTACTGCGCGGGCGCGGAACTGCCCTGCGTGGTGGTGAACATCGTCCGCGGCGGTCCCGGACTGGGCAACATCGCCCCCGAACAGGCTGATTATTTCCAGATCACCAAGGGGGGCGGCCACGGTAATTATCGGCTGATCGCCCTGGCGCCCAACGGAGCCCAGGAAATGTGCGACCTGACGATGAAGGCTTTCGAACTGGCGGACAGATACCGCAATCCCGCCTGCATCATGGCCGACGGCATCACGGGTCAGATGATGGAAGTGGTGGACATTCCCCCAGGGATTGAGAGCCTCCCGGACCATTCCGACTGGGCGGTCAAGGGCACACCCCAAACCGCCGGCAACCTGATCAGCTCCATCGTGCTGGAGCCCGAGGATCTGGAAAACCACAACTTGAAGTTGGATGCCAAATACCAGGAAATCATGGCCAACGAGGTGATGTTCGAGGAATACCTGACCGAGGACGCCGACCTGGTCGTGGTGGCCTACGGGGTGGTCAGCCGGATCGTCTACTCCACCGTGGATCTGGCCCGCAAGCAGGGGCTCAAGGTGGGGCTGCTGAGGCCCATCACACTGTGGCCGTTCCCCACCGATGCCATCGTCAAGCTGGCCGATACCGCCAGCCGGTTCCTGGCTGTCGAACTTTCCACCGGACAGATGGTCGAAGACGTCAGGCTGGCGGTGAACGGCAAGGTTCCCGTGCACTTCTACGGACGCTGCGGCGGAGTCGTGCCCGGCAGCAATGAACTCGTGGCCGAGTACACCAGGATCATGGAAGGAGTAACCCAGTCATGAAAATCTTCGAAAAATCCAACTCCTTCTACCAGGTCTTCGAACGCAAATCCGGACCCGCCCAGGAAGCCACCCATTACTGCCCCGGCTGCGGCCACGGCAACGTGCACACGATGATCGCCGAGGCCCTGGAGGAATTGGATCTGACCAAACGGTCGGTCTTCGTGTCCCCGGTTGGTTGCTCGGTGTTCGGTTACTACTACTTCGACTGCGGCAACTTCCAGGCCGCCCACGGCCGGGCGCCGGCCGTGGGCACCGCTATCAAGCGGACCAATCCGGACGCCATCGTCATTTCCTACCAGGGTGACGGCGATCTGGCCGCCATCGGGACCGCCGAGACGATCCACACGGCCAACCGCGGAGAAAACATCACTGTTTTCTTCGTGAACAACGCGATCTACGGCATGACCGGCGGACAGATGGCGCCCACGACGATGATCGGTCAGCGATCGACCACCACGCCCCTGGGCCGCATCGAAAATGTCCACGGCAACCCGATCCGCATGGCCGAGATGCTGGCCACCCTGCCGGCGCCGACCTACATCGAGCGGGTGGCCATCGGCAACAGCAAGCACATCATGAAGGCCCGCAAGGCCATCAAGAAAGCCCTGCGCATCCAGGCCGAGGGCAAGGGTTACAGTTTCGTCGAGATATTATCGACCTGTCCCACCGGCTGGAAGATGGACCCGGTGAACGCCCGCGACTGGCTGATCGACGACATGCTCAAGGTTTTCCCCCTGGGCGTGTTCAAGGACGAGAGCGACAACCGGGACGAAGACAGTTGGAAGCGACACTTCGAGGGTTTCGACAAGGCCAAGGTGGATGCCTACCTGGACCGGATGAAGAGCGCCGTCGGCGATACCCAGCCGACCGTTCTGCCCAAGGACCTGAATTGCAAATTCGCCGGGTTCGGCGGGCAGGGTATCCTGACCCTGGGACTGTTCCTGTCGCAGATCGGCATGCGCGGCGGCCACCACGTCAGCTGGTTCCCGGCCTACGGTCCGGAAATGCGCGGCGGGACGGCCAACTGCTCGGTCAACCTGTCGAGCGAACGCATCGGGACCCCGCTCGTGGACCATCCCAACGTGTTGGTGGTCATGAACCAGCCCTCGCTCGAGTTATTCGAAAAGGATGTGGTGGACGGCGGGACCATCATTCTCGACTCGACGGTGGTGGAGGGAACTCCGGACACCCAACGGTTGAACGCGGTGCTGATCCCCGCCAGCGACATCGCGGACGAGGTCGGCACCGCCAAGGTGGCCAATGTCGTGATTCTCGGGGCGTTGATCGCCGCCACGGAAGCCTTCACCCCGGAATTCTGCGAGTCGACGCTACGGGCGGTCATCAAGAAGAAGAGCCTTATCGACATGAACATGGAGGCCTTCCGCCGGGGTTACGACTTCGTCAAGAAGGTCTGACGCAATAGGCCGACCGGGCCCTGGAATTCCACGGCCCGCCGCAGGGCGGAGAAAACATGATCATCGGTATTCCGCGCACGCGATCGGTGGACGAATTCCGGGTGGGGCTTCCGCCTCGTGCGGTGGCCAGCCTGGTCGATCGCGGCAGCGAAGTTATTGTCGAGAGAAACGCGGGCGCCGGCAGCGGCTTCACGGATGAGCAGTACGACGCCGCGGGCGCGCGCATTCTCCATACCCTCGACGAGATCTATGGCCGGGCCGACATCGTGGTCAAGGTCAACCAACCCGTTCCCCAGGAATATCCGCTGATCCGTTCCGGACAGATCCTCATGTCGGTGATGCACCTGGCTGTGGCCGATCCCCGCCTGGTTGACATCCTGCTGGAACGAGGCTGCACGGCCATCGATTTCGTGACGATCCAGGATGAGCAGGGCAACCTGCCGGTGCTGCGCCCGCTGTCCCAGATCGCGGGCCGCATGGTGCCCCAGATCGCTTCCCGGTACCTGCAGACCGACCACGGTGGCCAGGGGATCCTGCTGGGCGGGGCCCCGGCGGTGCCGCCGGCCGAGGTGGTGGTGATCGGGGCCGGGACCGTCGGCCGCAATGCCGTGCGGGCCTGTGTCGGAGCCGGCGCCCGGGTCACCCTGTTGGACAGCGATTTCGACAGGATCTCCGAGATCGACTGGACCTTCCCCGGTCAGATCACCACTTTCAAGGCTACCGAAGCAACCCTGCGCAAGGTCCTGTCCTACGCCAACGTGGTGGTGGGCGCGATCCTCATTCCCGGCGCCCGGACACCACACCTGGTGACCAAGGAGATGGTGGGGCTGCTGCGTGACAAGAGCCTGATCATCGACATTTCCGTGGACCAGGGCGGGTGCTTCGAAACCAGCCGCCCGACCCGGCTTTCCGACCCCACCTACGTGGTTGACGGGATTACCCACTACTGCGTGCCCAATCTGCCGAGCCTGGTGGCCCGGTCCGCGACCTACGCGCTTAGCAACGCCATCCTGCCTTACGTCTCGGAAGTGGCGTCGGCTCCCCTGGCGGAAGTGTTGGCGAACGATCCCACGCTGGCTCGCGGGGTCAACGTCCTGGACGGCCAAGTCACCCACTGGGGCCTAGCCACGGTGCGCGATTGTGACGCGGTGCCCGTGTCCGAGGCCTGCGGCGGGTCCGGCCCATGAGCTGGATGACCTTGTACAGGTCCC
>CBDURF010000037.1:0-25066 GCA_965369705.1 uncultured bacterium | reverse complement strand
TCATGGCAATCCTAATTGCGGGGGTGGGCTGCATGGACAAAACCACACTGGAAAAAGAAGACCGGGATCTACTGAAGGACATCAATGCCTTCAATGACAAGGTCGGAAAACAGGGCTGGCATCTGGAAAACCGGCAGTTTGCCGAGGAAGTCATGCGAGGAATCATTCTTGTCAGGTCCTCCTTCAGGAACGTGGACATGCCTAACATCGACATGTCCAATTGCGATGTAAGCGGCTCTGAATTCACCACGGTTGATTTTGGCAGCAGTAACCTGTCTGACTCCAAGTTTACAAAGACGCGGTTTGCCTCGTGCATCTTCACCTATTCCAAGCTAGAGCGAAGCGAGTTTGTTGATTGCGACTTCACCGATTGCAAAGTCGAGGACGCCCAGATGGAAAAGGCTGTTTTTCGTGACTGCCGGTTCGAGAACCATGAGGACAACTCGTCCTCCATGGAATCCGTCACCCTGCAGAATTGTCGGTTCGAGAAGTCCGACCTAAATAATTCTTCTTTCTATTATTCTCGTTTTGACAGCGTGGAGTTTCACGGCGGGCACCTGAAGCAGGCCAATTTCGCTAACACCCAAATTCAAGGGATAACGTTTCACGGGGTAAAGCTTGATTACTGCAGTTTTAATGAATGCACAGCTCAGGGACTTACGATTGAGGAATGTACCGGCAAGCGCGTCAGCTTCGTGCAGGCCGATATCACCGGTCTGCGTGTGATCGGATGTAACGGTCTCAATTCATTGAACCTGATCAACTCCGATTGCCGGGACCTTTTATTGGATAATTGCGGACTGCTTTCCGAGCCTCGTTTTCAGAACTCCCGTTTGGAAAATCTCTCCGTGCATGATTGCCATTTGGAGTTCGTTTTCTGGGAAGGTGCAGAATTCCAGGGGAGGTCTGTTATTTCGGACAGCAAAATCGCCGGACTGAATCTGATCCAGGCAAAGGTAAATAACCTGACTTTCAAAAACGTCTCTTTTTTTGACTACTTGGCCATTAGTGGGGCACGGTTCGAGGGTTTAGTTCTTGAAAAAGTCACGTTCGCCAATGATTTGGCTATCCAGGCGGATGATGTCAGATACACTGACTCGGACAGGTTTCCGGATTAGGCGTATGCCTGACGCCGTATGCCTTTCCCCGCTGGCCGGGCGCCGGCCCTATTCTTCCTCTTTGATCTGAACCAAAATTGGACCCGGCGGTATGCCATCCTCCCGCATCCGGCCTTCGGAGTCGAACTTCCCTTCGCGTGTGGAATTGTCCGGAAGCGTCAAGGTATAGGACTCCTTGCCCATTGGGTTGGCAAGCGAAACCTCAATCCAGTCTTTGAAAAGCAGCAGCCCCGATTCCTGTTCCTTGCCGAACTCGAATTCGCACACCTTGAGAGTGAAGAAATATTCCGGTGGATTGTAGCTGTTGCCGTACTTCTGCAACTCATCCTCGGTCGGAATCTCGTCAGTATCTTCGTGGTATTCGTATTCCCAATCCAACTCGGCTTTTTCGCCGACAATGGTTACCGGCAGCTCGACGATGCGGTCGTGGGCGCTATCCTGATCGTGTTCATAAATGGTGATCACTGCGGGTGTATCGTCCAAGACGTTCTTGACGTCAGCCGTAAGCGTCAAGACATCGCCGCGCCGGGCCTCGGCAGCACTCCACTTCAGGTTCGTCACTTCGATGGGTGGCCGGGCGGGAATGGACTCCGACTCGGCATTCAACGAATGTTTGGGCAGGGAGGCCTCGAAGAACACCTCGTCGCCCAGGGAAATATCCTCTGGAGCGGTCAGTGAACCCTTGAAGACATTATCGGCAACGACGCCCTTAATTTTGCCGAGCTTCTTCCCCTTTGCGCTCTTTCCGGTGACTTTGATGGGAGCCCCGTAGCCGACCAGTTCGGTATGCACCACAAAGGACGCCGGCAGTCCCCCATACGCCACCCCAACCGTCCATTCCGCCGACACGATCCGGGACTCGAGCTTTATCTCGTGTTCGGTATCAACGGACTTGGTGAATTCCAATTTCATGACTACACCATCAACCCTGGGTGACCAGGTCGATCAAAAGACTGTCCACAATAGCCGTGACCTCGGTTCCAATCGTCCTAAGCGTGTGCTTGTTCAACGTTGCACTGAACGTGAAGGCCTGTTTCCCTTCGATGTAGAATATCATCCTCGTCAGAGTCGGCGCCCCACCGGGCGGAACGGTCTTGTAAACGAGCTCGTAAACTTCCCTGCCGCTCGGTAATTCCGTGTCACCGGAAAAGAGCATTTCCAGGTCCGGGCGGGCGTCCAGAAGTGCGTCTTTTCTTATCTCGGCGTAGTCCGCAGCGTCGGTCGTTGATGGCTCGTTGTCCATGGTGACCGTCAACATGTGCTGGGTGCCGCGATCGAAAGGACCGATGAAGTGGTGGATGGTCTGATCTTGCCATCCGTCGGGAAGTTCGACCCTGAATTGGTGATTTGTTTTACCCATGATTTCAGGTCATTTCCAGTGTTGAAGCTATCTAGGTTTATCCTACCCCATCTTGGCTAAAGCCGGTCCCTCCGAGCCCGTCACGTGGGAGACCGCAGCGACAAGGTCAACCGTCCCGGCGGCAAGTCTTCCACCGTGGCTTTGCCGCTGTCGTCGAGCTTACCTTTGCGAATCTCTCCATTGGGCAATTTTAGTTGATATTCCATCTTGCCCATTGGATTTCCCTCATCATCCTTGAACTTGATCTCGACTTTATCCTTGAACCGGATCAACCCAGACCGGGCGCCACAGTCCTGGGCCATCACGAAAAAGAAAAAGAAGGGGGCTGAATAGGTGCCCGCCGCAAGGGCGGCATCCTGTATGGCAAGTAGCTTGTCGTCCACTTCGAGCGACCATTCGGCTTCGACCTTATCCCCCTGAACCGTCGCCTCCAGGGAATCGAATACCTTGGCCGGTTGGTTGAAATCCTTCATGAAGATGTGAATCGTAGCTATGGTGCCGTCGTCCAGTCCGGCGGTGGTCGCCGTCAACTTCACCTGGTCGCCCACCGACGCCTCCGTGCAGGACCAGCAGGCGCTGGTAATGTCGCGCAGGGTTATTTCATGGTCGCCTGCTTCGACTCCCTTCCATTTGATAAGTCCGTTGAGCCGACCGGAAACCTCGCGGCCGTCAGGAGTCTTGATGGTGTAGCTGGGTCCGGCCACCGGAAAGCCGCCGCTGTCCACGAATTCAATGTGCAAGAAGTGGTCTTCGGTCTCCTCTTCCCCGGGTTCCGGACCAACCACGGCCACTCCTGTCGCGGTTCCCGGCTCGGCGTCGGAGTCGGCTTTGCCTCCGCTGGGCCCACCGCCCCCTCCTCCACCACCTCCAGGGGAGCCGATTTCACCAATCAAGACCGTGGGACAGCCCCCGAGGATGGTGTCCGGCGGTCCGGCACAGGTCGCCATATCACCCATCCGGGCAGCCGGCATACCGCCAATGAAGACGCCAACGCTGCCGATCATGATCGGGCCGCCGACATGGGGAGGTGGAGGTGTGCCGGGATTCAGCATCGGACAGACGTGCATATCGCCTTGGCGTGCCGCAGGCATGCCGCCGATAAAAACGGTTGGAAATCCGACGACGATCGAACCACCGTGAGCGGTCATGTCGCCTTGGCGCGCCGCAGGCTTGCCCATGAGCGGTGTCTCCCCCGTTTGCTCATATAACCCGACAATGGGCGGGCGATCTTCGTGTCTTGTGACAACAAAGATCAGGGCCGAAATGACAGTATAGATCTATTTTGCGTGGTTTACAACACTCCAAGCTCCACGTTGGGCCCGCCGGTGGGTGGCGAACTGTCTGACCCGGTCAGGGATCAACCCAAAGTAGATACAAGCTGATATACACCGAGGGCGGCCAAGGCAATGGACGAAGCCAACAGGAGCCCCCGCCTGCCTCGAGGACCAAGAAACGACGTTGTGCCGAGCAGGAGAATGAACAAGGCCAGGCTGAACACCATCGTAACGTAGAACGCGGCGATAAGCGCCACCGCATGAGTTGGAGTCTGTTGCCACGCTTCGATGGCCAATGGTCCCAGGACGAGGCTCCAACCGAGGTATGGACCCGGGTTCACCAGATTGACCGCGGCGGCCTGGAAAAGAGTACGGGGGGCCGAGTGGGCCTCAATTTTGGCGCCGTCTTTTCCCCGCCGCCATTCCAGGAACGTCCTGCCCGCGAAATACAACAGGAGGATACCGCCGGCGGCCTTGAGAAAACCCTCGAATCCGCCAGGCAGGCGATGGAGGACCAACAAGATCAGGACCGCGATCGGTCCATCGCTGATCAGTGGAGCAAAAGACGCCGGAAGCGTTCGTCTCCAACCACTGGAGGCCACCCTGGACAGATAAAACGCCTGCAGTGGGCCGGGCTGAGCCGCCGCCGCGAAGGCAAATCCGCTTCCGATAAGGATGTATTTCAGCAATTCAGTTTGTTCCGTGTTTCGGGTGCGGCTTGACAGCCTGGTTCAACCAAAATGGGGCAGGCCTGCCTTCAAGTCAGGGGCGCTCCGCGAATAACGCCACGGGGTCCAACCAGACCGACCAGGTTTCACGATCCACGGTGGGTAGACCCCTCGCCTGGGGCACGGTAGCCTTGTCGTAGCGAAGAGCGAACATGCTTCCCGCCTGCAGGTTGACGCCCCAACCCTCGGTGTCCGCATCGATGTCTCCATAAGCGGCTTCGAAATGACCACGCCGGAGGTAGAAGATATTGGCCAGACCTATCTCCCATCCCTCGCCGATTTTGTCAAACTTTCCCGAGGTGTCGCGCATGTAGATATAGTCTTCAGTATCCGGGTCCCAAACGTATCCCGGCACGCTTTTCTGGTGGGCGTAAGTCAGGCTGAGCAAGGGGTTGAAGGTATCATAGAGTAAGGCCAGGGCACTTGGTGCGCTGTTTCGCCACTGCTCCCTGCCTATGGCCATTTCCCCGTGCAGGGACCAACCATTGACATGGGCTCGCGGCAGGGGATCGCTTTGGTCGGCATCGACATGCATGATGACATCATCGCCGCCGTTGAGGGTGGATGCTCCGTAGGCCGCGCCAAGGAGAAAACCCAGGGAATCATCAGTATCCAGACTGTTCAACGGGGTGACGCCCACCACCCATCCAATATCATGAGTATTCGCCGTGGCCAAAGTCGGGAGGGATGTGCCCCAGATATCAGACAGCATATCCTCGTAATCCTTTTTGACGTAGCCGAAGGACAAGGAGGCGTACCGGGAAAGATTCAACGGCTTGTCCCCCTTGGACTGGAAAAAATCGAATACCTGCACCAGGTCCAGGGCAAAGCCGTAGGATTCCGACTTCATATAGGACTGGAATAATCCAATGGGGTTGCCGCCCTCGTCAGTGGCCATCTGGTATCCCATGTTCAAGTAGCGCCCGTTGGCGGGTTGCCGACCCCAGAGCAGGGTGACTCCTCCGAACCCAATGATGATCTCACTATTTTCCAGTACGATATCGTCAGCCAGGCCCTCGGCCAACTGCGACTTGAACCACTCCCACTGGATCCCGCGGCGGTAGGCCAGCTGGGCCGGATTGGCCCAGTGGTTGGTGGCGGCGCCCCAGGGAGAGCCCACCCCCGCGCCACCCATACCCTCATGCCGGGCCGAGGTGTTGAAGGAGTAGATGATGGCGCCGGCCCCCGTGCCTGCCAGGGCGCAGCCCGCACCGAGGATCATCATCACCAGGACCGCCGGGACTATGTACAGTTTCATGAAGATTCCCTCTGTTGAAACACCAAATGGCAGTAGGCTCTGTTGAGGTTAATTTCCTCGGGTTTTTCCAAAACCTCTCCCATGTGTCATATTCAGGCCCTGTGATACAATACCGCATCGTTGCCAGGCATTGATACCCATTCCCGATCGCCCAACCTTCAGGGGAATTCATGCTGACTGGAAATTCGCGCTGTTTCGGCCTGGCGCCGGCCTTGTTCATCCTTGTGATGGGCCTGACCGCCTGCGTCCCCAAGAGCGAACAGAACACCGGCAAACTCGCCACCCTGATCGGCCGCGCCGTGCTGCCGGCCGACACCTTCCAGCCCGGGACCCCGCCGGTGGGTCGCCGGCTCGATCCGGAAATCAACGGCCGCGAGCTGCCCTTCGGCGGGACCCCGGTGCAGGGCTTCAGTTCGCTGATCCCGCGGGATGGCGGCCGAAACTGGGTTGCGTTGCAGGACAACGGCTTCGGCAGCATGGCCAACAGTCCCGACTATCCCCTGGGCTGGTTCCATCTGCGCCTGGAACTGGACGACCCCCCGCTTGAAGGAGGGCCGGTCGAGGTGCTGGACTACATCACTTGGTCCGATCCCTTGGGAAAAATCCCGTTTGCGATCACCTTGGCCGACAGCGCCGGGCGCCCACTGACCGGCGCCGATTTCGATCCCGAATCCTTCGTGCGTATGAACGACGGCTCATTCTGGGTGGGCGAGGAATTCGGGCCTTCCCTGGTGCATGTCGGGCCCGACGGCGTCATCCTCGAAAAACCCGTACCGATTCCCCTGGTCCCGCCCCTGCGCCGGTATTCCCGGGGCTCGCCGGTGCTGCGCACGCCCGATCATGCGGACCTTCGCTTCCTGCGCAAGGAACAAACACGCCTCGACCTGGCCAACCTGCCGCGTAGCGGCGGCATCGAGGGCCTGGCGCACATTCCAGGCGGCGACCTGCTTTACGCCGCGGTGGAAAAGCCCATGATCGATGATCCCGAACGCACGCGGCGCGTCATCCTGGAATTCGATCCCGAACGCCACGGTTTCACGGGGAACTTCTGGTTCTACCATGCGGACCGGGAGGATATCTCCCTTGCCTCGCTCGCAGCCTTCAGCGACCGGGTGTTCCTTTTGCTCGAGCGCGACACCGGCGAGGGTCTGGCGGCCGAAATCAAGCGCGTCTACCGCATCGATCTGGATGATCTCGACGATCGCGGGGACCTGAACAAGACCCTGGTCTGCGATCTGATGGACATCGACGATTCCCGTGGTCTCACTCGCGCCGAGAAAGGCGCCATCGGGCTCGGCCCACAATACTCCTTCCCTTATGTCACGCCCGAGTGTCTGGTCGTCATCGACGACCGAACCCTGCTGGTGGCCAACGACAACAACTACCCCATGAGCGTCGGCCGGCGGCCGCCCGATACCCCCGACGACAACGAATTCATCCTGCTGCGCCTGTCCCGGTCGCTGGCCGGCGGCGACTGACCGACCGTGGACGCGCGCACCCGCAACCACCTGCTTCTGTCGCTGCTCCTGTTCTCCGCCGCGGTGCGGATGTTCTTCTATTTCCAGCTGCGCGGCACGGACCTGGCGGCCGTTCCCCTGCTCGACAGCGAGACCTACCACGACTGGGCCGCGCGCCTGGTCGCCGGCGACTGGGGCTGGGACGAGACCTACTGGATGGGTCCGCTCTACCCCCACTTCCTGGCCCTGATCTATCTGGGATCAAAAGTCGGCAGTCAGGCGGCTCTGCTCATCCAGCTGGGGATGTCGCTGCTGAACGTGTGGCTGGTGTTCCGGTTCGTTCGGGATCTTATTCCAGAAGAGAACGGCTGGACCGCCCTGCTGGCCACGACCCTGTTCGCTTTCTACGGTGCGCCGGTCTTCTACGCCGGCAACCTGTTGATCGCCACCCTGGTGACGACCCTGTACCTGTTGACGGGATTGCAAACCATCCGGGCGGTACGCGAACCATCACTCAAGAACTGGTTGATCCTCGGTCTGGCGACCGGCCTGACGGGCCTGGCCCGGGGCAACGTGCTGCTCCTGCTGATTGCTTTACCGGTGCTGCTGTGGAAGGCCGGACCGGGCCCCTCGCCCCGCTGGAAAAACATTGCGGCATTGATCCTCGGCGGTGTGCTGATGCTGGCGCCGGTGACCCTGCGCAACCTGGTCATCGCCGATGATTTCGTGTTGTTGACCAGCAACGGCGGCGTGAACCTGCTGATCGGCCAGCAGCACGACTACAAGGGCATCTTCGCGCCGGTGATGGAAGAGGCCCAGGCCGAGTTCGATCCCTCCATGGAGACCACCCTCGAACGCGAGTTGGGCCGCGACCTGAAGGGGTCGGAGGTCTCGCGCATCCTCACCCGGCGGGCCTGGCGGAAGTTCCGTGACAACCTGGGCGCCATGCCGCTGCACTACGCGCGCAAGACCTACCGCTTCTGGAACGGCTATGAGCTGCCCCAGATCGTCAGCTACGACTACTGGAAGACGCAGTTCTCCGCCCTGTGGGTGCTGCCGGTGCCGTTCGTGCTGCTGTCGGCGCTGGGGCTGCTGGGATTCGGGTTCCTGCCGAAATCCGCCCGTTGGATCATGCTTGTGCTGATCGGGGCCTATTTCCTGAGCCTGCTGCCGTTCTTCCCGACCTCGCGCTACCGTCAGCCCATCGCGCCGCTGCTGGCGATCAACGCCGCGGTGTTCATCACGACCATGGTCCGGGGTCGGGCAAACCGTCTCGTCTGGCTTTCCGCCGCCGCCGTGCTGATCCTGGCGCTGTTGCCCCGCTGGGCTTCACTCGACCGGACCGAGATCCTGTGGCAGGTGCACCTGCATGAGGCCTCGCGGGCCAGCAAAGGCGGTAATCTGGTCAAGACCCTGGCCAAGGGGCGTGAAGCCGAGGAAGTCCGGTCCGGGCTGGCCGACACGCCCTTCCATCTTTCGCTCTACCTGGAGGATCTCGGCGCCCACGACGAGGCCCTGGCCGCCCTGGAACTTGCCCGGGCTCGCCGTCCGGACAACCGCCTGATCCCTTACCGCATCGGCCGCAATCACGAACAGATGGAGCAGTTCAACGAGGCCTTGGCCGCCTACGAACGGGCCTCCTTCCTGGATCCGGACTGGTCCTACCCCTACCTGCGGGGTGGCCTGGTGATGAACCTGCAGGGCCGCAAGGTGCGGGCCCTGGACCTCATGGAAAAGGCCTACGAACGCAGCCCGGGCAACTTCCGGGTGCGGTCGAATCTGGCCTCGCTCTACGCCGAGAACGGACGGCCGGACAAGGCGGTCGCCATCCTGGCCGATCTGACCCGCGACTATCCATTTTACGTGAACGGCTGGTTCAACCTGGCCCTGGCCCGCTACCAGACCGGGAAGCCCGACGAGGCGTCGGCTGCCCTGGACCGGGCCGCGGCCTTGCGGGGGTTGACCGGGGATCAGAAAAAACAGATCGAGCGGCTCAAACGAATTATTGAAGCACCGCCGGTGGAATGATAGATTTCCATCAAGAATTGTCCACAAATGCGGTTTTTCTCAAGGAGAGGTTACCCCATGAAAAGAATCCTTGCTGCGGCCACCGTCATCCTGGCCCTCGGGTCCATTCTGCCCTCCCTCGCCCTGGCCGACGGTCCGATCAACCTGGCCCTGTTCAACCCGATCCAGATCGTCAAGGAGGACCAGGCGGTCACGGCCTTCCGGTTCAGCCTGATCTACGGCGTGAACACCGACATGACGGGCCTGGATATCGGCCTGGTGGCTCTCAACTCGGGCAGCGTCACCGGCTTCCAGTGGGCCGGCGTGGGTCTGGTCGACGGGGATTTCACCGGCTGGCAGGCCGGGATCTTCCACACCGTCGGGGGGAATTTCACGGGCTTTCAATCCGGCCTCTACAACGGTGTTGCCACTGGTAATGGATTTCAGTGGGGTTGGGTCAACACCGCCGACACGTTCAGCGGTTTCCAGCTGGGCTTCGTGAACATCACCGAAAACATGACCAGCGGTCTGCAGATCGGTCTCATCAACATCATCAAGAACAAGGAAAAGCTGAAGTTCTTCCCCATCGTCAACTGGAAGTTCTAGCCGGTCTTGCCTGCATAGAAACGCCGGACCCATGAAGGGCCCGGCGTTTCTTTATCGTCAAAAACGGAGCTGCTATTCCACCGGTTTGAGAATCTGGCCGACATTGGGATTCGGGCCGGCCTCCTTGAGTTCCTTTGATTGGCTGAGCCCCATCGTCTTGTACTCGGGCTGGGCGATGTGGATCGACCAGGCGCTGATCGCATTCCCGACCCGGGACCCCATGACGATCGCCTGGCGACCTTCCTCCAGCCAGCCCTCCTCCACGCCTTCCATGATGATCACGCAATCCTTTCGGAGATACAGGGAAGTACCACCGATCTTCCAGCCGGAATGGGCATCCCGGGACAGCGTTCCGCCCAGGAAATCCATGGTGGGCTTGTTGTCGAAGCGGCGCGCCTCCTTCATCTCCTCGGTCTTCTCCGTCCGGGCCCCCTTGGGGGTTTTGTTCTTGCGACCCGCCTCCGCCTCGGTCACGACCATGGCGGCCAGCGTAAAGCCCAGGCAGATCATCGCCAGCTTGAGGTGTTTCATTTTCTCGATCCTCCTATGTCGATTCCCGCTGCGGGGACTTATTGCATATCGCCGCTGGTGACGTCGGCCGGCGGCTGCTGAACGTGGTCGAATTTCTCTTGCCACGAGCGCACCCGCAACGGGGTGATGATGCCCGCGATCTTCTCGACGTTGATGCTGGCGTCGCTTGACTGGACAATCGCGTTGCCTTCGGAAAGGTCGACCACCGGATACGAGGCGATGCCTTCGCCGATACTGACCGAACGGTCTTCCTCGTCAGTCATGAAGTCCACGTCGGGGACGCCGCCGTCCTCGTACCGCATTTGGTACAGCCAGGAATAGCCGCCCGCCACGCAGACATTGTCCGAGGGAGCAAACGAGGTGAAGATAACCGTTTCGGCGACCACCACGCATTTCTTGGTGACCCGCTCCGCATCGTCGTTCCACAGGTTGACGTACCAGCCCTGGCTGCCGCCGATTTCGCCGACACTGGTGGTCTGGTTGGCCAGGCCGCCCATGGTGGCCATGGAGCCGTCATGATGATCGAACACGCAGATGAACGAATTCTGTCCCATGCTCGTCATGTCGGGATCCTCGATGTAGGCGCCGGTTCCGAAGTACACGTAGATGGCTCCGTTGGGGCCGAAGGCGGCCACCGGGTCGGCCGTGATTTCCTGAGTGCCTTCGTACAGTTCGGTGACATCCCAGCCCGAGGGGTTGAGGCTGCCGCCAAGGGCGATCCGGTACACGGTGCCCAGCATGTCGGCCACATAGACCAGGTCGGTCTGGCCGTCCAGGTCAACGTCCACCACGGCAGGCCGGCTGGTCCTGTTGCGCGGGGCCGTGCTGTCGCTGCTCAACATCTTTGAACCCAGAAGGTTGCCTGAAGCCATGTCGTAGGCATACAGATTGGCCTCCATTTTGTCCGTGTCAAAGCCGCTGCCCACCAGGACTACCGGAGTTCCGTTGATGGTAACTATCTCTACCTCGGAATGGTCCTTCTTCCCGTTGGGCAGATCCGCCTGCCACATGATGGACGGGGAATCGGGGTAGGTGACATCAAGGGCGAAAATACCCGAGCTTCCCGGGCCACCGCCCGCGACCATCATCGTCTTCCAGACTCCGCTTACCAGGACATCCTTGACCGTCACGGTCTGGTCGCAGGAATAGACGTGGCAGTAGAACGAATCGGCCATGGTGGCGAACTTCGGCAACGCGAATTCCGGCACGAAGGCCCAGTGTTCGAAGCCCGTTTCAGCGTCGAACCCGTGGACCATGCCGTCGTTGACACCCACATAGATCATCTTGCGGCGGTTTTCATGGGAATGCCGGAAGACCTCGTAGCTTTCCTCCAGGACGTACTGCGAAGGAGCTCCGACCACTACCGGGGTCGAGTGGATGATGTCGCCCAGGACCCATCCCTGGCGGTCCCGGTAGCCGTTGACGTTGTCACCGCGGCCCCAGGTGATCAGCTTGGCCGCCTCGGTGTCATCCGCGGCGCCCATCTTGTCGCGCAGAATGGCGGCGTTTCCGCTCACGAAATTGTACGCGTTCTTGCCCAGGGCGGTGAAAATCTCCCTGGAACTGCGGTTCCGGACGCGCAGGAGCTCTCCGGCTTCCCATATGGGCAGATTGTCTTCTTGATGGGGCAGCGCGAAGCATTCCAGGTAACCATCCCAGTCAATGGGCATGAACTTTCCGCGGTACAAGCGGTCATCGGTGCCGCGCTCGGTGGAGACCACGGCCACCGCCGAACCGGAAGAGATGCGACGCAGGATGTCCTGCAGCGCGTGCTCGATGCTGATGAACAATTCCACGGCATTCCTGGCCTCGAAGTACAGACCCTGGCCGTTCAAGGCGGTTTCCTCCAGCAGGGGAGCGTCTTCGTGATATCCGATCACGTAGGTGAAGACGTACTGGTCTTCATCGATGTAGGGGTTGACATCCATATTGGCCAGCCACCAGGCGACGTCATCCATATGGTCGCTGCAGTCCATGGCGTTGTCGTACGGCGCGCCGATGCTTTCACAGTTGCCTGGATCGTTGCCGTCACCGTCAGCGTCGTGGAGGTAGGGACTCACGTCCACGTCCATGGTCGGCAACCCGTCGGTGACCAGCAGGATGAAGTTGTACTGGCACTCGTTCTCGATGGGGGAATCGTTCTTGTCACCGAAATAATCCAGGAGCGTTTCCAGGGCTTCACCCGTCGGCGTCAGGGCGTTGGCCGTGATACCGGCGATGATCGCCTGCAGGGCGTCGTGGCTCTTGCCGATCTTTCCGATGATGTTGCCGCCGTTGTTGGTTTTCGAGAAGACCGTGACTCCCATTTTGAGCTGGGCCGACCGGTCGATGATCTCGAGCATGACCGCTTTGAGGACCTGGATCCTGGTGACGTTGGGTACGAATACCCGCTGGGTGTCCGTGGCGTGATAGTATATCCAGTTCAGGTAATTGCCGGGGTAGCGGCCGTCCTCCCCGTTGTCCGAGTTGACCAGGTAAACCAGGGTGCCGCCGGCATAACTGTTGTTGAAGTCCTGCGGTTCATACCATCCGTCCTTCGCCACGAAATAGATGGCGTCGCTGTCGAACGGTCCCGGCCACACGGTTGTCTTGTCATAGCTGAAATGATAGATCGCCGTGTTCATGGAGAACGAGTTGTCCGCCAGGATCATGACGTTGGCTCCGCCGCTGCTCTGTTTGATGAACAGGGGCACCTCGCATTCATCCTGGGCGACGGCCTCGGTCGGCGCGGCCAGGACGCCCAGGCTTACGCCCAGCAGCAGCGCCACGGCTGCGAACCAGAGTTTTCCATTTCTATGAATCAGCATGATCGTTTCTCCTGCCTCATTGGCGCGCCGGAAAACCGGCCCGCCATGTTATCCCCCTGGATCGGCTCAATAGCCTTCCTTGAACAAACGGCTGACCACCAGTTCCACGCCGCTATTTCCCAGACGGGAGGCGGTGCCGTGGGAGGCGATCCGGTAATCGTAATCCAGATAGTCCATGCCCCAGCCCGCCTTGGGCCGTTTCCGGATGAAAAAGGCGGAATAATCGTATGATTGGGTGCCCTGCAATCCGGTGGATCCCTGGTTGCGGACCAACTTCGTTGCAAAATCCTGGTAAGTCGGAGGAATCTCCGACATCCGTAGAAAATTGATGGCGGACTCACCGCCGGCATCGGCGGAAAAGACCGACCGCACATGGACGGACTCGGCGAAAGTCGTCTTCTTTTCCGTCCCGGCGATCCACGCCACGCCGACCGCCAGCACGCTGAGGACCAGCACCACCAGTATTGTGGTCACCATGGCGAAACCCTCGCGGTTCAGCGCGCGGGTGGTGGATTTCGTTTCGGTATGGCTCATGTTCTGCTCCCGGTCCATGCGTTTGGTTCGGATCACCCGTTGCGCAGGGCGATGCGGGTGGAGTAGGTCACGGGTTCTCCGCGATCGGTCTGGCCCTGGATGAAGACGCCGACGTGACGGACCAGGGCCCGGTTTGCGGCGCTCAGGGGCACGGCTGCCAGCGGGTTCCCCGCGGCGTCGAAATAGGTGAAGGTAAGGACCTGGATCCCGCGCAGGATCACCTGGTCGCCCGTCCCGTTGTTCCGGATCAGATCTCCGTTCACCAAGGAGTAGGAAATGTTTTCATCAGGACCGGTATCCGCGAAATCCTTATCCCCGTTCAGGTCCATGCGGCACTGCAGCTGGTTCGCGCCGGCGACGGCGAAAAAGTCGAAGCCGACTTCGCCGGGATCGCAGCCCGTGGAGCGGATCTCCCGCGTGACCAGGGACATCACCGCCCGCATGGTCTGCTGATACTGGGCCCGTTCCCGGGTGTCGCTGTAGCTGTTGCGGGCCCCGGACAGGAATCCCATGATCACGACCATGAGGACCCCGAAGATGGCCAGGGCGATCATCAGTTCGGTGAAGGTCATGCCCCGGCGGTCGGTTTGCTTGGTGTTTTCCATCGTTTTCATTCCCATTCCCCCGTCAGCGCGTTGAAACCAGATCCGCGACGGTGAGTGATCGCTGTCCGGCGTCGGTTTCCCAGGTCGTGGTCACCGAGATACGGTCAAGACCAAAGGCGACGTTCGTCACCCTGGCGGTCCAGGCGATTTGGCCTGCCTGACCTGAATCAGACACGGCGTTGCCGAAGCCCATGCCTTTGATCCGTTCCAGGTGCATCTGGGCCACATGGATGCCTTGGGTGTGGCGGTCGGCTTCGCTCACCTCATGGCGAGCACGATGCTGGATGATCGCGATGGGCAACACGCCCAACGAGAGGATCATCAACACCATCATGATCTCCACCAGGGTGAAACCCTCGCGGCCGAAACCGGGCAGCCGCCCGGTCGCCAGCATATTCCTGATTTTCCTGTTCATTCTGCACATCATGATTTAGTGCACCTCCACGATGCCCGTGACCAAGAGATTCACCGCCATGGCGCCGGTGCTGTTGGAAATGTTGAATACGGTCGCGTCGGCCATGCCCCAGGGATAGAAGTCCGACGACTGGGTCAAATCCAGGCCCAGGCCGTGACTGAAGTTTTTTTCCCGGATGATGTCTCCGGAGATGGGGTTGGTCAGCCGGTAACCGGTCGGGGTGCTCGAGAACCGCAGGATGGTGCTGGTGGAAATGGACAGGGTGCGGGCGTACTGGAGGTCCGCCGCCATCCTGTCGGCGTTGGTCTGCAGGCGGTTCGAGTTGACGTAGCGGAAGATCGGCGGGGCGGAGATCCCGGCGATGACACCCACGATGGCGATGATCACCATCAATTCGATCAGGGAGAATCCCCGCCTGCTGCGGTTGAAGCGCGGCATCTTGTTCCACCTCGCAAGTCTGGTTTTACTCATGGCCAAATCCCCGGGTCCGGTTCGCAATCCGGAACCCGGCCAATGTGTCCGTACCCTATTCGGGACGTTTTCCGGACGCCTTGAGGCTTTTCTCAGGGCACAAGGCGCACCTCCGGACATATTGCCTCGGGGTTTTGGTAGCAAAGCCTGTGCCTTGGCCCGGGGCTTGAAATCGGCCGCTATCGTCGATTTGAGAGGGGATGTCAAAATGCTTCAGGGCAAAGCGCCTGGAACAGCCCGGTTGGGGCTGGCGCGTTGCAACGATCGATAGGGATTTTGCGGATCCGTCAGGAATTGTGCAAGGGGCGGGCCTTAACGAAATAAGATCAGTTTCCGGGGGGCGGATCCTCCACCAGGACGGCTCCCTCGCGCGACAGTAGACGATTGAGCTCCTCTTCGGTCAGGCGTAGCGTGGCCAAGCACATGTCCGCCTCGAAATCCTGCTCCAATACCGATCCGGTGCGGTGGAACGGGCTGAGGCAGTGCAGGTTGGTGATGGGAAGGCGCACCGTGCGGATCAGTTCCTTTCCGGTCAGTCCGGCGAAGATCGCTTCGCGCAACTCCGCAGCGCCCTCCTCCGACCGGCCGGCCACGAAGATCGCCCCGGGATGGTTGCGGCCGAAGCGGTTGACGAAAAGTTCGCCGTCCACCAGGTCCATCTTGTTGAACACGAGCAGCGTGGCTTTCTCCCGGGGCACGATCTCGCGCAGCACATTGTTGACCGAGGCGATCTGGTGCTCCGGATCCTCGCACGAAGCATCGACCACGTGGACCATCAGGTCGGCATCGCGCACTTCCTGCAGGGTGGCTTTGAAGCTTTCGACCAGGTGGTGGGGCAAACGCCGGATGAATCCCACCGTGTCGGTCAACAGGAACCGGCGCCGTTCATCGATATCGACCTTGCGGGTGGTGGCGTCCAGTGTGGCGAAGAGCTGATCCTTGACATAGACGCCGGCGCCGGTGATGCCGTTCATCAACGTCGATTTGCCCGCGTTGGTGTAGCCGATCAGGGCGGCGGTGTACATGCCTTGGCGTGAGCGGACCTGGGTTCGGCGCGTGGTTTCGATGTCTTCGAGGGCGCGGTTCAGCACGGCGATGCGCTTGTTGAGTAGACGCCGATCCGTTTCCAGCTGTGTTTCGCCGGGTCCGCGCGTCCCGATGCCGCCGGCCTGGCGTTCCAGGTGCAACCACAGGCGGGTCAGCCGCGGCAGCAGGTATTGGAGCTGTGCGAGCTCGACTTGGAGTCGGGCCTGCCGGGTGCTGGCGTGGTTGGCGAAGATGTCCAGGATGAGCTCGGTCCGGTCGAGAGTGTTCACCTCCAGGTCTTTTTCCAGGTTGCGCCCCTGGGCCGGCGACAGATCGTTGTCGAAGATCACCAGGTTGGCCTCGGTCTTCTCCACCAGCTCCTGGAGCTCCTCGAGCTTGCCCTTGCCCAGGAAGGTGCGGGACGCCGGGCGATGGCGGCGCTGCTCAATCTGGCCCACCACGTCGGCGCCGGCGGTTTCGGCCAGGCGCGCCAGTTCGGGAAGATCCGCATCGCCCCCCTGGCCTCCGGCCCAGGCGATCGGTAGGTGAACCCCGACCAGGATTGCCCGCTCACGCGGCGTTTCGGTGGAAAACCCTGTTTCCTTGTCTTGGTTGGTACCCATGTTACTCCGTGCTTTTTCCGGAAACCGGTCCGGCGACGCCCTGTTCGATTTCCAGGCTCCACTTTTCCCAGTCGGCGAAAGCTGTTTCGAGTTCCGCGTCGATCTCGGCGCAGCGGTGGGCCAGTTCGCGGCGGCGATCGTTGTCGAGGGTGGACGATCCCATCTCCGCCAGCGCCGATTCCCTGGTGGACTCCAGTTCGAGAATCTTCGCCTCGACCTCGCCGATCCACTGCCGGCGGCGGTTGATTTCATTCTTGCTCATTGATCCCGGCCCCTCGGCGGACGTGACGGCGTTGGGTTTCTCCTTCTTCGGCGTATCCGTCCCTGCGGCGGCTTTTGCGGTCGCGGCGCCGGCGGCCTGCTGCTCCTGTTTCCGCTTCCAGACATAATCGGCGTAGTTGCCGGCAAAGAACCGTACGGCGCCGGCGCCGGTAAACACGATCAACCTCTGCACGATCTTGTCCAGGAAACGGCGATCGTGGGATACGACCACCATCGTACCTGTGTATTCGGCCAGCGCCGCCTCCAGGGACTCGCGGCTGCGGATGTCCAGGTGATTTGTCGGCTCGTCCAGCAGCAGGGTGTTGTGGCCTTCCTTGATCAAGCGAAGTAGCGACAGCCGCCCGCGTTCGCCCCCGGACAGCCGACCTACCTGGCGGTCGTGAAGATCCTCCCCGAAGCCGAAGGCCCCCAGGAAGGACCGGTGTTCGCCGAGGGTCGAGACCGGATCCACGGACATCATTTCGGCGAGCACCGTATTGTGATCCGAGACTCCGGAAAGCTCCTGGTCGTAGAAGCCCAGATCGACGTTGTGTCCTATCACCACGCGGCCCGCGTCGGGAACGATTCGCCCGGCCAGCATCTTGAGCAGCGTCGATTTGCCGCAGCCGTTGGGACCGATGATGCCGATGCGGTCGCCCCGGGAAACATGCAGATCCAGTCCCGACAGCAGTATTCGGTCGTTCCAGCCCTTGGTCAGTCCTTTTGTTTCCAGTGCCGTGCCGCCGCTGGGGCGCACCGGAACCAGGTGAAAGCGGAACAGGCCGGGCTCGGTGGTGGGTTTTTCCAGCTTTTCCTCTTTGTCGAGTTGCTTGCGTCGCGACTGGGCCTGCTTCGTCTTTTGCCCTTCGATGTTGCGCCGGATGTATTCCTCGGTCTGGCGAATGCGCGTCTGCTGCCGCTGCCAGGCGTTGAGGTCCTGCTGATAGCGCAATTGGCTCTGCTCGTCGAAAAAGGAATAGTTGCCCGAGTAGCTGATCAGCCGGCCGCGATCCAGGTGCAGTGTTTTCTTGGCCACCCGATCCAGGAAGTACCGGTCATGGGATACGAGCACCGCGGCGCCGGGGTAGGCTTCGAGGAAACCCTCGAGCCATTCACAGGATTCCAGGTCCAGATGGTTGGTCGGCTCATCGAGCAGCAGCAGATCCGCCTTTCCCAGCAGGACCGTCGCCAGGGCGGCACGCCGCCTCTCGCCGCCCGACAATCGATTCACGGGACGGTCCCAGGTTTCGGGCATCAGGCCGACGCCGCGCAGGGCGGTTTCCAATCGGGCCTGCATCGAGTAGCCGTCGAGACGTTCGAACTCGTCCTGTAGCTTCCCCTGTTGCTCGACAAGCGTATTTTGTTTCTCTGGTGCGGCATCCGGCAGTTCCGCCGCCAGCGCCGCCAGCCTGCTTTCCAGCTCCCGTTCCCGGGTGAAGGCCGAGCCCGCTACCGTGTCGAGCAGAAGTCCCGTGTCGTCGGCGCCCGGATCGATGGTTGTTTCCTGCCGCAGCATGCGGACCATGGCGGACCCCATGACCTGGCGCGTCCCGCCATGCAACTGGAGGTCACCCGCCATGGCCGCCAGGAGCGTTGTCTTGCCGGCGCCGTTGGCTCCGACCAGGGCGTACTTCACCCCCGGTTGGAGGGCGACGTTGACCCCGCGCAGGATCTTTTCCCTTCCATAGTCAAAGTAGGCGTCTTGCAGGGAAAGCAGGGCCATTGAGGCTTCCTTTATCGGTCTGAAAGTGGTTTCCGGCATTTTGGCGGTGGTGCCCGGCCCGAGGGCGTACTTCGAAAGCCGCCCTCGGGCCACCAGCCATTCGCCGAAAACCCGGAAACAGCTCCCAGAACAATAACCGGAATCTACCGCGAAAGGTAACTTTCCCTGCTTCGCTTTTTCTAGTTAAATGCCCACCCAGGTTCCGGGAGGACCTTGGGAGATTGGTGCGTGATGATGGATGGCGTGCACCGAGGAGTCCGGTAATCCGCAGGAGCAATCCGTCCGAATCGCGACGAGGACATCCGGACTCCTCGGTGCATACCATCCATCATCATGACCCTACGAAAAAAGGCCCTCCCGGAATCCGGAAGGGCCTTTAACAGACAAAGACGCTCAGGCAACGGCGTGGGGACTTTTCCTGAACTTGAGCGGCGAAAGGCCGCAGCGGTCCTTGAAGGTCCTCGAAAAGTGGGCCAAGCTATTGAAGCCGCACTTCTTGCTGATCGCGTCGACGGAGAGATCGAATCGGCGTAACAGACTCTTGGCGTTTTCGACCCGAACCTGGATCAGGTAATCGCTGAAACTCATGCCCACTTCGGAACGGAACAGGTTCGAGAAATAACCCGGGGAAAGATTGACGGTCTCGGCCATCTTGTCCCGGTTGATGTTCTCGTGGAAATGCGCCAGCACGTAGCGGCACGCATATTCCGCCCGGTAATCCTGAAGTGAATGGGAGGCATGCACCGTCTCGCCGTCCTCCATCACCAGGACGATCTCCGGCAAGGCGTCGTTCCAGAGTTCTTCGTTGCCGGGAAGCGGGTGGATCGCGGAACCCACCTGGGCTCCCGTGCCACCCACGACAGCTCCATCGCCGATACCGCGGACCTGGCCAAAGGCCGGTGCGGTCACCCGGTTCAGGAACTCCGTAACGAAATGCGCAGTCTTGACCACGTTCGATTTCTGAGAAACCAGGACCGGTGCATTCGTTATTTGCTGATACTTGGCCAGGACCCCCCGCAGCGCATTGGTGGTCTCGACCGAGTAGACAAAAACGAAGCCGGTTGTGGTCAGGGAATCCGTCGACTCCCCTTTTTGCAACCTGTGCATCAGGATCTGGGATCCAAACAGGGCCAGGCACAATTCCGTAGGATTGGCCTCGGTCTGGGGGCAGAGAAACAGAATTTTCTGGCTCTCCTCCCGACCATGAACCAGTTGTTTCGGATAAGTTGGAAACTCGATCACGAAACTGGTCCAGGACTCCTGTTGTGCTTCAAGCCTTTCTTCCACATTAATACCCCCAAGCGATTAGGCTTCTTGGGCAGCGCAAAGGTGTAACGTAAACACAAATTTTCTCTTCTGATGTTATAAATAATACGATAGTCCTATATGGCTTGTCTATCAAAAAAAATGGATAATTTACTTTAATTTCATTTACATGCACCAAAATGGGTTCTTTTGGCCAATATTTTTCCCTGGTATCCCTGATTCTGAGGAAATAGCCGGTCAAATCCAGTGGATTTCGTCAATAATTTTGGGGCTGAATGATCGCAATTTCCCAAGGGAAAATTCGCCAAGCTGTTAGCGGGATTGAGAGATTGTGCGGGGGATTTCAGCGCACTAAAAAACTCGAAGTTAACGAATGAATACCAAGCGGCGGGTCACGCTCCAGTCATCCATCTGGAGCTTACAGAAATAGGTTCCCGAAGCCACTTTTCTCCCGAAGGCGTCGGTGCCGTTCCACTGGACCGTGTACTCCCCCATGCCCTGGGTGGCTGAATGGAGGGTGACCAACTCCTGCCCGTTGATGCTGTAGATCTTGACCGATACGCCGGGTTGTCCGCCCGACCAGGGCACATCGCCCTCGAGATCGATTTCCGCCGGCTGTTCCTCGTCGTTTTTCCAGATGAAGGCTTCCTTCATCGTGCGGGGAATCGTGAAGCGTATGCTGATGACATCGTTGAAGGGGTTGGGCCAACCTTTCAAAAGGTCCGGAGACAGGCTGGGTTGGCTCCGGCCTGATTTGAGAACGCGCGCCCGTTCTTCCGCGAAGCGGCGGGCCGCTTCCTCCACTGTTTCCGGCGCGGGGTCCAGGGAAGAAGCGTGGTCCTCGGGGGCTTCCGGTTCCTCCGGGGTTCCTGTCGTCAAGAAGGACCGCAGGGTGCGCCCGTCGAGGTAGCGGCCGACCACTTCCATTGCTTTGGCCTGGTCACCGTCCGTGCCGTCTTCCGGGGCGTCGGGCGGGAGGGCGAAGATGAATTCGAGCCGGCCGTGGGCCCGGTGGTCATGCAAACCGGAGAAGACGGAAAAGAAAGCCGCGGCGACAGAGAAGTCGTCCCGCAGGCCGTCGTCCGTCAGGCAACCCCAGGTGACCGTGGATTCTTTGCCCCCGATCGGCAACCAGCGGATTTCTCGCGGGGCGCCCAGCAACCGGTCCCCGAGCTGGAAGAGGTCCGGATCCAGCAGTCCGCACTGCCCGGGGGTAATGTCCGCAATGAGCGTGAAACCGCCATCGGAATCGGTCTTCAGATCAAACCCGGGAGGATCCGCCGTCCTGCACGCCGAACAGGGCGGAGGAACGATCCAGTGGGCTCGACGGTTGTCCACGGGATCGGTCATTCCCTCGTAGACGCGCCGGGCTTCCCCCAGGATCCGGTTCAACTGCATCCAGGACTCGGCGGCGCAAATCACCAAGGGAACGGGGGTTGCGCCCATAGCCAGGTCAAGTTGGTCCTGGTCAAGGACAAAACGGACCGACGAATCCTCGTCCAGGATCATCACGCCCAGCCACAGACCCGAGCCGGGCGTGCACGGATCTTGGTCGAAAGACGAGCCGTCCAGGCTCACCTGGCAGACGAAGGCCACGGCGCTGTCCTGTTCGGGTCGACCCGCAACGGTATGGCGCAGGGAATTGATCCTGGTTTCCCGCCACGCGGGACCGGAGGATCGGATGCGGTAGGTTCCCCGGCCCGCCGATCCCCGCCCTCCGCCGACGTTGAGAAATACCGCGGAACTCAGGCGGGAGGTCACCCAATGATAGTATTCCAGGTGCAGGCCGCGGCGTTCGGTTCCCGGTTCGCTCAGGTGGACGGCGATCATGGCGTCGCTGATGGCGGCAAAATCCTCGTCGATGTTTCCATCCTGGTCGTTGTCGATTCCGTCGAGAGGATCCTCGTCGATCTTCCCGTCCTGGTCGTCGTCGGCCCGGGCGGAAAAGCCTCGGTGTCCACCGGTGATACCATCAACCACGACGGCGTGGAAGGGGTCGGCGCCGCGACGGCGACGGGAGTCGGTCAGGGAAATCAGTTCCGTCCGCAGCAACGGGACCCGTGAACCGGCAGGCAGAAAGATCAGACCGCCCCCGGGATCGACATGACTCGACAGGCCGGCCTGGAGATGAAACCGATAGACGGGTTCTTCCCCGTATTGGTCGGCCGCCGAGAGCGGTGCGGTTTCGCCGAGAGTCAGGATCAAGAGGAACGCAGCGGCTAAAGGACGAAAGACCGCCCGGGTTCTGGGCGGAATTTTGGAGCGGCTCGGTATTGTTTTTAAAACGCTGGGCATGGTTGGATTCTAGGTTTTTTTCCGAACCAGAATCAACCCGGAAAGACACGAGTTCCTGGGAACCGCGCAACCTGTTGTCTGGTTAATGGTTAAACTGTTCAAAATATCCTTATACAGGTTCCTGATCCCCGTCCGGGGGAGCGGAGACCGGATCTTCCTCGTCATCGCCATTATCCAGACCGGCCACGGTTTCCAGCGAGATCTTGGCGATCGAGCCGACCAGATCGCCCTTGTTCAGGTTGATGATTTTCACGCCCTGGGTGTTGCGGCCCTGCCGGCTGACCGAATCCAGAGCGATGCGGATCATGATCCCGTTGCGGGTGATCACCATCAACTCTTCGCCTGGATACGCGTCCCGGATGCCGAGCAGGGGACCGTTGCGGTCGCTGCACTTGATGGTGATCAGACCCTTGCCGCCGCGCCTCTGGATCCGGTAGTCCTCCAGCGGCGTCAGCTTGCCGTAGCCGTTCTCGGTGACCGAAAGGAGGGCGGTCTCAGTGTCGCCGGGGTTGACAACGACCATGCCGACCACCTGCTCCCCATCACGCAGGACGATACCCCGGACACCCCGTGCGGTACGGCCCATCGAACGGGCGTCGCTCTCGTGGAAGCGGATGGCCAAGCCACTGCTGCTGGCGATGATGATGTGGCTTTCGCCGTCGGTCTCCCGCACGGCCACCAGGTGCTCGCCCTCGATCAGGTTGATGGCGCGGATGCCGGCCTGCCGCGGCCGGGAGAAAGCCTGCAGCGGGGTTCGCTTGACGATGCCCTTGTTGGTGGCGAAGGCCAGGTAGCTGTCGTAACTGAACTCCCGCACCGGCACCACGGCGTGGATCTTGTCGCCGGGCTGGATCTGGATCAGGTTCACGAGGGGTTGCCCCTTGGAGGTGCGCCCGACCTTGGGAATGCGGTGGACCTTGAGCCAGTAGAGCTGTCCCTTCTGGGTGATCACTAGCAGGTACTGGTGCGTCGAGGCCACGAAGAGGTTGTCGACGAAATCCTCGTCCTTGGTGCCCATGGCGGTGATGCCCTTGCCGCCCCGCCCCTGTTGGCGGTAGGTGTCCAGCGGAATGCGCTTGGCGTAACCCTGGTTGCTGATGGTGACGACCATGGGCTCGTCGGCGATCAAGTCCTCGATGTCGATCTCGCCCTCGTCCTCCACGATGGACGTGCGCCGGTCGTCGGCATAGGCCCCACGCACCTCTTCCACTTCGTCCCGGATGATCTGCAGCACCAGATCGCGGCTGTCCAGGATGGCCTTCAGCTCGGTGATGCGTTCGATCAGGGTCCGGTATTCGTCCTCGATCTTCTGCCGCTCCAGTCCGGTCAGGCGCGCCAGCCGCAGATCCAGGATGGCCTTGGCCTGGATCTCCGAAAGGCTGAACCGGTTCATCAGGCCCTCGCGGGCGGTATCGGGTGAATCGCTGGTTTTGATCAGCTCGACGATCTCGTCGATGTTGTCCAACGCGATTCTATAGCCCTCGAGAATGTGGGCTCTCTCCTCGGCCTTGAGGAGCTCATGCCTGGTTCGCCGAATGACGACTTCCTCACGGAAATCCAGGAATTCCTGCATCGTCTCCTTCAGGTTCATCACCTTGGGCTGGTTGTTCACCAGGGCCAGGTTGATGACGCCGAAGGTCGTCTGCATCAGGGTGTGGGCGAACAGCTTGTTGATCACCACCTGGGGAAAGGCGTCCTTTTTCAGGACGATGACGATGCGCATGCCCTCGCGATCGCTCTCATCGCGCAGATCACTGATACCCTCGATGACCCCCCCGCGCACCAGGTTGGCGATCTTCTCGATCAGCGTGGCCTTGTTCACCTGGTAGGGCAGCTCGTTGACGATGATCTTGGCCCGACCGTTATCCTCGATCTCCGTGTCGACCCGCGCCCGCACCACTACCCGGCCGCGACCAGTGGTTATATAGTCGTAGATACCGCGCCGACCGTGGATGATGCCGCCGGTGGGGAAATCCGGACCCTCCACGTACTCCATGAGGTCCAACGATTGAAGATCCGGGTTGTCCAACAGGGCGATCAGGCCGTCGCAGACTTCGCCCATGTTGTGGGGCGGGATCTTGGTGGCCATGCCGACCGCGATGCCGTCGGCGCCGTTGACCAGCAGGTTGGGAACCTTCGAGGGCATGACCGACGGCATCATGCGTGAGCCGTCGTAGTTGGGCACGAAGTCGACGGTCTCCTTGTCGAGATCGTGCATGATGTCGGTGGCGAACTTCGTCAGCCGGGCCTCGGTGTACCGTTCGGCCGCCGCGCTGTCGCCGTCGACTGAGCCGAAGTTGCCCTGCCCGTCGATCTGCGGGTACCGCAGGCTGAAATCCTGGGCCATGCGCACCATGGTGTCGTACACGGCCGTGGTTCCGTGCGGATGGTAGTTGCCCGTGGTGTCGCCGGTGATCTTCGCTGATTTGCGGTACGGCCGACCCGGCTGTAGGTTCAGGTCGTTCATCGCCGTCAGTACGCGGCGGTGCACGGGCTTCAGGCCGTCGCGGGCGTCGGGCAGCGCACGGCTGATGATGACGCTCATCGCGTACTCGATGTACGACGTCCTCATCTTTTCGGTGATGCTGGCGTCGACGATGGTCTCGCCGCTGGAGCCCAGGTCCGGGACCCCGGGATTCTCGGAGTTGTTTTTCTCGTCGGCCATTCCTTGCCCCTGCTTTGCGCGGATACGGGTCCGCTA
>CBDURF010000036.1:0-25184 GCA_965369705.1 uncultured bacterium | reverse complement strand
TCCACCTTCACGATCTCGGGCCGGTTCAATTGGGCGATCACCACCGTGGCGATGCTGCCGGCCACCAGGCAGGACAGGAAAACCACGATCCAGATCCACGGGTTGTCGTACAACCATTTTCGCATGAATAATCCTCTATGAATCATCGCGCGGGGGCCGGTTACGGCCCCCGGAAACGCACCTTGATGTTCTGGACGACCCCGCTGATCGAATCAGTGACCGCGAAGTGGAAATCCTCGGGCAGCTTGTAACTCGATTTGGGCATCATGGCGAACAGCGTCAATTGCCGATCACTGAGCCTGTCCAGTTCGACCCTGTCTTGGGGAATAATGTAGTCCACGCCCTCATGGCCCGCCAAAGCGTCTTGTGCCGGAGCGATGAAATACACCTTGGGCGAATCGCTCTTGTTCTGAAGGTGCAGGGTGTAGAGATTGCGGATCACGCCGTCCTCGATGGTGTAGGGCATGCCCTGCGAGCGCATCACGGTGACCTGGAACGATTCCCGGTTTGTGGCGCGGACCACGAACAGGGCTCCCAGTAACAGGATGACCACCGAGTAGATGAAAAACCGAGGCCTGAACAACCTGGACTGACCGGTTTCGAAGCCACGTGAGGAATCGAAGCGGACCAGGCCCCGGGGCTTGCCTATCTTGTCCATGATGTCGTCGCAGGCGTCGATGCAGGCGGTGCAGCCGATGCACTCGAGCTGCAGTCCGTTGCGGATGTCGATGCCGGTGGGGCACACGTCGATGCACCGCCGGCAGTCGATGCAGTCGCCACCCTTGTCCACGCCCTTGTGCCGGGGTTCGCCGCGCTTCTCGTCATAACCGATGATCACCGTGTCGTAATCCACCAGCGTCGACTGCAGCCGGCCGTAGGGGCAGATGATCAGGCAGGTCTGCTCGCGGAACCAGCTGTAGTCGAAGTACAGCAGGCCGGTCCAGAAAATGCTCCAGATCAGGGCCGTCTCGCTGCCGGGAAAGAACGGCACCAGGTGCAGCATTTCCCGGGTGGGAATGAAGTAGCACATGAAGGCGATGGAGAAGTTCCAGCTCAGGAAGATGAAAATCCCGTGCTTGAGCAGCTTGCGCCAGATGTTGTCGAAGCCGCCTTTCTGGTTGCGTCGGATCCGTTCCAGCCTCCGTCCCTCAATGAGGCGTTCGATGGGACGGAACACACCCTCCATGAACACGGTCTGGGGACAGGCGAATCCGCACCAAACCCGGCCGAAGAGCGAGGTGACGACAAACAGGCCGATACCCCCTCCGATCAGCACGAAAAAGAACAAGTGGAAATCCTGGTTGGTGAAGGTGGCGCCCATCAGGAAGGCCGCGCGCTCGGGAACGTCGATCAGGATCATGGGGTGGTTGCCGATGGTGATCCAGGGCGCCAGCACGTACACGATGATCAAGAGGGCGTACATGATGTACTTGCGGGTGGTCCAGCGTCCCTTGACGTCGGCCACCTGCAGCATGTTGCGCGAACCGTCGGCGTTGATGGTGTAGACGGTGTCCAGGTCAGGCTGCCGTCTCTTGCGGTCGGCGGCCCCGGTGTCTTTCTCGGTCATTCCTGAATGCACGGTTCGCCTTCGGGGGCCTTGCCGGCCACTTCGTCATCCTTGATGGTCAACACGTAGGAAAGCACGGCGTGCACACGCGTGGGCCCCAGCTGATTCTGCCAAGCGGGCATGCCCTTGGCGGCTACGCCTTGGTTGATGGTATTGAGCATCTGCATGGGTTCGCAGCCGTGGATCCAAAAGCCGTCGGTGAGGTTTGGTCCAACCGAACCCTGGCCCTGGTCGAGGTGACAGGCCACACAGTGCTTCACGAAGATCTCGCGCCCCTCGGCCACCTTGTCTTCGGTCTGGCTCATCATGACGAAGAATTCGTTGTCGATGCCGGCTTCCAGGGCCCGGGCCAGCTGGGCTTCCTGGGCGGCCTGCATCGTAATGTCGAATCGTTCGCGCGGCAGCATGCCGACCCCAAGGGTGTGGAAGAAGATCCAGTAGAGCAGGGCGAAGACCATGGAACCCCACATGAGCCACAGCCACCAGTTAGGCAGGCGGTTGTCGAATTCCTGGATGCCGTCGAATTCATGATCCATGACCGTGTTCTGCTGGTACTCGGTCCGGTTGTCGCGGCTCATGTTCTGGTTCTCGGTCACGGGTGGGCCCTCCCATCGGCCTGGCTTGGAACATTCAGGCGGCCATCGGTGGCGCTGTCTTCGGCGAGGGGCAGCGCCGCGATTTCATCGACCTTTTTCTTGTCGCGCAGCCCCAGAAACACGTAGGCCAGCACGCCGACAAAGAGCAATACGAAGATCAGCAGGCCGATCAGCGGCCAGATCAAATGATCGCTCTGGGCGAAATAATCCTGGAACATCCTCAGGTCCTCCTACTGTTCCAGAGCGGTTTCGGTCGGGACGGCGGCCACCGGCTGCGGCCCCCGGCCCAGCCTCTGCAGGTACGCGATCATCGCGGCCATCTTGCTGTCCGGCCGGATGTCCACGTCCTTGTCGGCCAGGTAGTCGGATATCAATTGTCCTTGGCTCAGGAACCGTTGTTCGGCCAGGGCGATGTCCTCGTCGGTGTACGGCGTGCCCAGTTTCCGCAGGGCGCGCATCCGACCGGTCATCATGACGGGGTCCACCGTGCCGGTCTTGAAGTGGGTGTAGGTGGGCATGTTGGACGCGGGCGAGGTGGACCGCGGATCCATCAGGTGGAGGTAGTGCCACAGGTTGTCGTACTTGCCGCCAACCCGCGCCAGGTCCGGGCCCGTGCGCTTGCTGCCCCACTGGAAGGGATGATTAAGCAACGACTCCTCCAGGCGCGAGTACTCGCCGTAGCGTAGAACCTCGTGACGGAAGGGTCGGATCATCTGGCTGTGACACAGGTAGCAACCCTCTGACACGTAGATGTCGCGTCCGGCCAGTTCCAGGGGGCTGTAGGGTTTCTGGAGCCACTTGGCGGTTTCGGCCAGCGAGGGATCCTCGGCGATCATTTCGTCGGTGATCTCCATCGGCACCTTGTTGCTCTGGATGATGGTGGGGATGATCTCCACCGCGCCGCCGATGAGGATGGCCACCAGGGCCAGGATGGTGAACACCAGGGCGTGACGCTCGACCAGCCCGTACCAGTGTCCCCACCGATTCTGATGCAGGCCGTAGGAGATGATCGCCGCCACGAAAACGACCATCAGCAGGGCCAGCACGACCGGGCTCATCATGGAACCCGCGAGCCCGAACCAGATCGCCAGGACCAGGATACCGGTGATGAACAGCATGGGGGCGCTGGTCAGCAGGGCCCAGGCGCTCTCGCCGTCGCCGGCGGGACGGCGGGCGGGCACCTGCACGCTGACCGTCGAGGGTTTTCCCTGCCGGGCGGTCATGATCATGTTGTAGACCAGCAGGAACGAGCCGAGGAAATACAGGGTACCGCCGGTCAGGCGCGTGTGGTACATGGCCAGGCTGTTGGTCAGTCCCTCGATGAAATCCGGGTACTTGAGGAAGCCCTCGGCGTCCATGGCGCGCCAGAACAGGCCCTGGCTCACGCCGCTGACCCACATGGAGACCACGTACATCAGGATGCCGATGGTGGAGATCCAGAAGTGGGTCTCGGCCAGCTTGGTCGAGTACAGCTTGGTGCCGTACAGGCGCGGCCACATCCAGTACAGGATGCCGAAGGTCATGAAGCCGTTCCAGCCCAGAGCCCCGCCGTGCACGTGGCCGATGATCCAGTCGGTGTAGTGACCCAGGGCGCTGACGCTCTTGATCGACAGCAGCGGGCCCTCGAAGGTGGACATCCCGTAGAAGGTCACCGCGACCACGAAGAACTTGATGACAGGATCGGTGCGCAGTTTGTCCCAGGCGCCGCGCAGGGTCAGCAGGCCGTTGAGCATGCCGCCCCAGGAGGGCGCCCACAGCATCACGCTGAAGATCATGCCCAGGGTCTGGGCCCAGTCGGGCAGCGCGGTGTAGAGCAGGTGGTGGGGCCCGGCCCAGATGTAGAGGAAGATCAGGGACCAGAAGTGTACCACCGACAGGCGGTAGGAATAGACCGGCCGCTCGGCGGCCTTGATCATGAAATAGTACATCAGGCCCAACTGCGGCGTGGTCAGGAAGAAGGCCACCGCGTTGTGGCCGTACCACCATTGAACAAGGGCGTCCTGGACGCCTCCGTAGATCGGATAACTGTGCAGGAAGCTGGTCGGCAACTGGAGGTTGTTGACGATGTACAGCACCGCGATCGTGACGATGGTCGAGATATAGAACCAGATCGCCACGTAAAGATTCTTCTCGTTGCGGATGGCGAGGGTCCAGAAGAAGTTGACCGCGAAGATGACCCACACCACGACGACCAGCACGTCGATGGGCCAGATCAGCTCGGCGTATTCCTTGCTCTGGGTCAGCCCCAGGGGATAGGTAACGGCTGCCGCGACGATGACCAGCTGCCAACCCCAGAAGTTGGCCCAACTGAGGAAATCGTTGGCCATGCGCACCTTCAACAGGCGCTGGGTGGAGTAGTAGATCCCCGCGAACATCCCGTTGCCCACGAAGGCGAAAATGGCCGCGTTGGTATGCAGGGGCCGCAGCCGACCGAAGCTAAGCCACTCGAGCCCGAAATTGGCCTGCCAGAACGATAGCTGGGCGGCGACGGTCACTCCGACCAGAAACGCCACCACACCCCACACGATCGTGATGACCGAAAAGGCGCGGACGATCGCATCGTCGTAGACCACCGTCTTCATCTGGGTGTTCTCGGATACTGTGGCTTCCATGGGGAGCACTTCCTCCTTCAATCACTCGCTGGATTCGGGCTGATCTGGTTCGATTTGGCTGCTATTAAAACCTATTTCGTCCAATTTATCATCCGGAATTTTCGGGTCAATCTGATTCATGCCGTCGTCGTCCTCCAAAGGGAGCAGGCTGAGCCGCTCCCCATGCTCGAAATCACCTTCGAACAGACGCGAGAAAAAGAATACCAGACCGGCGACGACCAGGGTCAGACTGATGAATACCAGGGCGATGATTATATCCATTCCGGTTTACCTCCGGAAAGTCGGACAGCCGTCAAAGTGACTACCGACACTGAACTTAATGGCATCAGGATGGCTGCCACGACCGGGGTCACCAGGCCGGCCAGACACAATCCCACGGCGACGACATTGTACAGGACGGCGAGGATGAGATTGTCACGGACCACCCGGCGCAGGCGGCGGGCCGCGGTCAGCGAACGACCGATGGCGGCGATTCCGTCGCCCAGAAAAAAGAAGTCCGCCTTGCCCGGCAAAACGGGCCGATCCACCGCCGGTGTGGCCGCGCAATAGGCTACCTCAAAGCTAGGAGAATCGTTCAAGCCGTCGCCCACCATGAGGGTGTCCTTGCGGTCCAACTGACGCACCCGGGCGGCCTTGGCCTCGGGAGTCAGGCCGCCGAAGGATCGGTCGGCGGGAATGTTGAGAGCACCGGCTGCGGCATCGACCTTGGCCTGGGTGTCTCCGCTCAACAGATAGATCTCGTAACCCGCTTCCCTGAGACGGGCCACTTCGCCGGCGGCATCGGCTTTGAAGTCCTCGTGGAGGTCGAACGAGGCCACCGGCCGGTGATCGACGGAGAAAACGGTGGCCTTGTCGGTGGTCTCTTCGTCCAGGGCGAAGTCGGCCCGGCCCAGCCGCCAGACACCCGACGGGACCTTCAATTCCAGGCCTGCGCCTGGAATCTCGGCCAGTTGCTCGCCGGAAGCGCCGAAACCCCGCGTTCCGGCCCGTTTGGTGCCCGGAAGTTCGGCCAAAGCCGCGGCCAGGCACATACTCACCGGATGGTTGCTGCGGGCGGTCATGTGGCGCAGGACGACGCGCTGGTCGGCCGTCAATCCGGCCAGGATGTTCAGGGATTCCTCATCGAGCGCGAGTTGCCCCATGGTCAGGGTGCCGGTCTTGTCGAGCAGGATCTGCCGTACGGACAGGGCCTTTTCCATGAAGCTCTGCTTGCGGATGAACACGCCGCGCCGACGCAGGGCGAACAGGATCAATTCCTCGGCCAACGGTGTGGCCAGACCCAGGGCGCAGGGGCAGGTCACGACCAGGACGGCGATGGTCACCTTCAGGGCCATGGTCACGTCGCGGCCGGCCCACAGGGCGAAGCCCGTGACGGCGGCGCCCAGCACCGCGCTCACGTACCAGCTGCTGACCTTGTGCCACCACTGGGGGCGGAATTCCTCGTCGGCCACGGTGGTCGAGCGCAGCAGATCCTGCAGGCGGCTGTCCTCGAACCCTTCGACGGCCGTCACGGCGAAGCCGTGGTTGGAGGCGTTGAAGGCGCCGGCGGCGATCTTGTCCCCGGGCTTGAAGGCGATCCGGTCCGATTCGCCGGTGATCCAGTCCAGCGAGACCTCGGTGGCCCGGCGCATCAGGATGCCTTCGACCGGCAGGAGGTCGCCGGGGGCCACCCACAGTTCATCGCCCTGGACGATCTCCGTGGCGGCCACGGCCTTCAACTCGCCGTCCTTCATGCGCTTGACGGTCAGGTTCTCGGCGCCCGACGACTCCAGCAGTGAGTTGCGGTTGCGTTCCAGGATGTGCTCCTGCGCCCAGCGGCCCACGAGCATCAAGGCGATGAAGATGGTCAGGCTGTCGAAGTAGGCGTTATCGGGCCCGCCGGTCAGAAAGCCGTACGTCGAGCCCGCGTAGGCCAGCACCATGCCCAGGGAAATCGGCACGTCCAGGTGCAGCACCCGGCGGCGCAGACCCGCGGCCGCCCCTTTGAGGAACACGCCGCCGCCGGCCAGCAGCGACACCGTGGCCATGCCCAGGCTCAGCCAGCCGAAGAACATGTACAAGGCGCCTTCGGCCAGTCCGAAGTAGAAGCTCAGGCTGAACATCATCACGTTCATGGCCATGGCGATGGAAATGGCCATCCGCATCAGCAGCGCGCGTGATTGCCGGCGAACCCCCTTGCGGCTGGGCCCCAGCCGGTAGCCGAATTTTTCAACCTCTGCCAGGAACTCCTTCAGGTCACCCCGGGCGGGGTCCCAGCTCAGTTCGACCTTGCCCAGGGTGGGATTGATGCGCAGCTGGATGCCGGCCTGGCGCCTCTTGAACAGCTCCTCGATCAGCCACACGCAGGCGGCGCAGTGCACGCCCTGGATGTCCAGATCCAGGTGCAGCAGACCGGTTGTTGAACCCACCGATTCCTCGCGCTCGGCGAGCATCCGGTCGAGCCAGCCGAAACTTTCGGGCCTGAGGGTGGGCGCGGGGGAGTGGGCGTCGGGCTTGAGGTCGTAGAAGCGGCAGAGATCCTCCTGATGGATCATCTCGTAGACACCCTTGCAGCCCCGGCAGCAGAAGGGACCATCGGCCATTTTCCAGAACCGGCCCAGCTCGTTGCCGCAATGGATGCACACGCCCTCGTCGGCGGCTTTACACCAGTCGGGGGGCCACTCGTCGGGGTACTGGTTTTCCAGCGTGGTGGTCGTCATCAGATGGCCGCCCATTCGGATAGGCAAAATAGGGGGATGCGCCTCAACCTGGGCGCATCCCGAAAGATATTTGTCCGGTGGGGGCCAATCAAGAGCAATCGGAGGGGGTATCAAAACCTGTTGGTAGAGAATGGCACCCGTTCGCAGGGGTTCCTTTCGGGAAATTCCATTCGAGGCGCAATTAGAACCCTATTGGCGCATCACATTCAAAATCGCCCGTCACGGTTTCGACGATGATCCGGAAATATTGCGGGGCCGGCGTCCATTCCAGGCTGGGCATCACCCCGGGCGAGATGTCCATGTCCAGCATGATCCCCGGAACGATGCCGCCGGACTTGAGATCGCAATCACGCCAGGATCTTCCGGCAGGAAGTTCAGCCACGGAGGGCCGGACCTGGCGGAAGAAGTTGTACCGGGCGGGCCTGGTCGGGAAGAATTCACACAGTGTTTGGTCCAACGCTACCGCCAACACGCGGCCCTTGCCGAATTGCTTGATGGTGTCGTTGAAGACCCTCTCGCGGATTTCCGGATCCTCGATACCCAGGACGTACCGCAGGTAGATATCCCGGTAGTCCTCAGGACCCAAAAGCATCAGGTGACGCGGCACCGCCACGTCGACGGAAATTTCCCACAGGCCCGTCGTGGGATCAACCTCCAGGCCCGAGCGGCCAGTCGTCTCGCCCCAGGTCGGCACACTGATGTCGTCGATTCCGCCGCCGTCCTGGATCTGGTTGAAGGGATCGCATTCATAGTCGACCTGATAGGCCCAGGCCATCATGCGTCGGTCCATCTGCTCCCAGCGTTCGCGAATGTCATCAAGGCCGTGCAGCAGAAACGCCATCCGGTAGAGATTGGCGGCTATCTCGTAATTATCCGGGCCACCCTGGCCCGGATCCAGCACCACACGAGTGAAACCGGTGGATTTGTCCACCAGTATGAAGGCCTGCTGGATGAACTGGAGGTCGTTTTCGCCGAGACCGGCCTCGGTGATCCGCAGGATCGTCGTGTCGCCGAAACAGGGATGGACCTCGATGGCGGCGGCGGAGGTGTCCTCCAGGCACACCAGGGTTTCGTCAAAAACCGAGGGTGTCGAGGGTTTCGATTGGATCTCGATGCACTGAATGCAGGGCGGGTGACCCACCTCGAAAGTGATCGCGGCAGGAGTACCGTCTCTGCGGCCATGCTCATCGACGGACTGCATGTTGAAGGTGAATTCAGTATTCGGCCCCGTCAGGAAGCCGAGGGTGTCCGCGGACCACCCATCCACATTGGCGGGCCAGGGTGGATCGGGGTTCAGAATACTCGACTCGGACTGAAAAGAGAACTGACCGCCCCCCAAGTTGTTGCGAATCCCCTTCACAAAGCCAGAAAGGCCGATCTTGAAGCTTTCGTCCAGCTTGAGGTCCCTCGGGTCATCGCGCCCCAGCGCCTTGACCACGACATACGACCTGTCGGGAATCCTGTTTCCGGATTGGAAGGGATGATGAATCTGCCCGGGATCGTTCAGCAGAATATAGTAGGGGTAGATTTCAGGATCCTCTGGATGGGCCCAATCCGTTTCCCCGTTGAGCATGATGGTTTCCGGATCGAAATTGACCACGAAATCAAACGCCTGCTGAGGCGTGGGAATTTCCAGGCCGGCCACATCGAGGGCATTCAAATGGATTTCAAATATTCCATTCGGCAGGAGCTTGTGAAAAGGGTCGAAATAGGAATCGTCATTAGAAAATTCAAGAAAGGAGAAGGGGGCGAAGTACGAAAAACTGTCCCCAGTGGCTTCGTTGAATTTCCGCGGGCCCCAGCAATCTTCCAGCAGCGGGTCACAAGGTTCGTTGGGGAAAAGATATTTATACCCCAGCAGCCCATCATCATAGGGATAGATAGTATCCAGGGATGCCAGCATCTGTGGGTCCATCCCCTCGATGGATGGCGCAACGCAACGCCAACGCAACCGGAAGGGTTGGCCAAAGGCCAAGGTATCCCCTACCGCGAACGGAATTTCGTTCGCACCACCGAGGTCGCTCTTCCAGAATGCGTCAATGAACGGATACGGAGGTTCATCGTTGGCGACAACGCGAATACTGCAGGTGGCCGCCATCAGGTCGGGATAGTCGGCTCTGGAGTTCCATTCGACCATATGACCCGTACCGGAGGCGACAAATGCACCGACGTCACCGCTCACGGCACTACACCGGATTGGCCAGGTTAACCCTCCGTCGGGCGAAAAATACAAGCTGACCCACATCAAATCGCCATCGGGATCCACCAGATCATAGGTGATGTCGACGGTGAATGAACTATCCCGCTGGACGGCAAACACGTTGGAGACAACCGGGGCGGAATTGGCAAAGACGACCATTGGCGTGAGAATGAAGCCAACTACGAAGAACACGGATATGACATGGGCTTGATGCTTCCTGAGATTCATGTTTTTTCCCCTTGCTGTCTGCCCCAACCTGTCCCCGAAATTACCTCACTAAAGTCATTCGCCTGGATCCGGAGAAGTGGTCCGTAACAAGTTGATACAGATAAACGCCGGCGGCGACATTGGCTCCCCTGCTGTCGCGACCGTTCCATTCCGCCTCATGCACTCCGGGCTCAACCAGTTCATTCACCATCAGAACCCTGACCAGACGTCCTTGGATATCGTAGATCCTGAGGTCAACGACAGTGGGGTGGGCCAACTCGAAATAGATCCTGGTCGAAGGGTTGAAGGGATTGGGATAAGAGCCTCCGAGGCGATCGATCCACGGAAGATCAGCTTGATCTTCCACGCTTGATGCCCACCGGGAGTTAAGGCTGAACAGAGGGGAATCACTTGTTCCGATGCCGGCTTCCGCTTCCTTGTCACCAAGGAACAAGCAAGCCAAACAGACGGATACAGACACGGCCACCATTCCGAATTTCCAAGGGGACTGGAGCATCGCAGTGTCCTCTCAGCGAGGTAATTTCAAATGAATGGAATATCCTTGAAAGAAATAACTCCATTGGGCGAACAGAATTACATGGGTCAAGTGAAGATACAATACCATTTGTTTTTTTGCAACAGCGCCGAATGGGTTTACCAAAACTGGTTGATCCGCTCCTCACCGTCCCGCCGGACGCCCCCCCTTCCGCGGGTCGCTCGCCGCGGTGATACGTCCGTCTTTGACGACGATGGCCTGCACCACACCCACCGGCTTCTTGTAGGACACAACCTTGTGCCCCCGGGCCCGCAATCCGTCCAGGGTGGCTGCATCAGTCCAACTGGTTTCGACCCTGACCTCGTCCGGCTGCCATTGATGGTGCAGACGCGGTCGCGCAACAGCTTGGCCTGCGTCGTCTCCGAAGACCAGAGCCGACAGCAAAACCTGCAAAGTGCCGGTGATGATGCGCGGCCCACCCGAGGCCCCGGCGATGGCCACGGGGCGGCCACCATCCAGCACGATGGTCGGACTCATGGACGAAAGGGGCCGTTTGCCCGGCGCGGGCCGATTGCGGTCCGACTGGATCAGTCCGAAGGCGTTGGCGCCGGCGCTGGTGGTGAAGTCGTCCATCTCATTGTTGAGCAGAAAGCCGAAGCCGGGCACCTCCACACATGATCCCCAGTAAAGGTTGATGGTTTCGGAGCAACCTACGGCCATACCGTCGGCGTCCAGGACGGAGATGTGGCTGGTTCCCGCGTCATGGGGTAACTGGGGGGCGGTGCCGTAGTCGGCCGGTTCACCGGTGCGGTCGGGATCAAAGCGCCCGGCCAGTGAGTCCAGATACGAAGGTGCGGTCAGCGCAGCCACGGGCACGGGAGTGAAGGCGTCATCGGCCAGCCAACGGGCGCGGTCGGCAAACGCGTGCTTGAAGGTTTCAATCAACAGATGCCGCCACTGGGGCGAATTCATTTCATCGTCACTGGTTAGGCCACCCAGGCGTTCGAGCAGGCCAAAAACCTGTTGGGTGGCCACGCCCCCGCTTGACGGCGGCGGCATGGACAAGATGCGCCAGGGGCCGAAGTCGCCCACCAGGGCCGGACGCTCGCGCACCTCGTATGCCGCCAGGTCGGCCAGGGTCATGGGGCCGTCACCATCATGACCGTCACGGGCCATGGTGGTCATGATGGCATCGGCGATTGGGCCGGCATAGAACGCTGCAGCCCCGTCGCGGGCGATGAGTTCGAGGGCCCGGGCGTGGGGTTCGTTCACGATGATGTCGCCCACCTTGATGCGGCCTTTACGCGCGAAACGCGGCCACGCCCCGACAAGGCCTTCGCGCAGCTCCGGATGATCCCGCCACACCTCGCTCATCGTCTCTACCGCCCTGACGTGGAAGGCGTCGGCCGTGAAACCTTCGCGGGCGGCCCGGATGGCCGGCGTCAGCGCCGTGGCGCGGTCCAGGGCGCCGAAGTTTTCGAGGGCGTACAGCAGCCCGGCTACGGTGCCGGGTACACCGCAGGCCCGGGGACCAAGTTCACTTGCTCCGGCGGGCAGATTCTCGTAGTAGTCCGGTCCGACGGCGGCCGGGCAGGTCTCGCGGTAGTCAAGGGCGACGGTGCGTCCGCCCGGGTCGATCGGCGATGGCGGCAGGCTGATGACCATGAAGCCGCCGCCACCGATTCCGCAACTGAAGGGTCGAACCACCGACAGGCAGAACGAGGCGGCCACCGCGGCGTCGACCGCGTTTCCACCGGCGGCGAGCATCTGTTCACCGGCCTGGGAAGCCAGGGCGTGGTCGCAGGCCACCGCCCACTGGGTGTAGGTGGCGGCGTGGTCGGCTTCGGTCGTGGGGTGGGGAGCATGGGGGCAGCTGACGACAATCGGCAGGCAGCACAGCAACAGGATCACGGCGCGTCTGACGATGAGGTTGAGCATGGGGCCCTACTTACGAATAAAACCAGGCAACTTCATTGGTCATGACTCCGGCAAACCAATCCCGGGCGCGGTTGGCCATGGCATCCCGCCTGTTGGAATCGGATGACATGATACCTCCTTGAGGGTTGGCGTGGCAAGGTGGGCGGGAGGGAGTAACAAAGTCGGATTGGGCCGCATCGGTTTGGACGGTCATCCGACCTGTCCCCCTATTTTCAGGGACATGAATCTGCACCGGCGGCCGGCTGGAAAAGTGCCCCGGGGGCACTATTGGTACTGTAACTCTTTTGTTTCCACCAGCGCCACCAACGCTTCCAGCATCAACTCCGCCTCGGGGAACCCTCAAACAACCCCCCGGGGATCCGCGAGACCTATCACCACACCGGCAAAAAGCCCCACTTGATGGCCGTGATCAACCCGAACAGTTTACCGGCCCGGAACAGGAACTCCACGCCCACGATGATCACCAGGATCGCCGCCACGAAGTTGAACTTCCGCTGCAGTGAGGGAGCCAGACGGCCGGCGCCGAAGCCCACGGCGATCAGCACCGGCATGGTGCCCAGGCCGAACATCACCATGGTGTGGGCGCCGTGCAGGGGGGTTGGGGCGGTCAGCGCGGCCATGGCCACCGCGTACACCGGGCCGCAGGGTAGAAAGCCGTTGGCCACGCCCAGCATGTAGCGTCCGGCCATGCTGCGGGTGCCCACCAAGCCCATGAACCTCTCGGCGGTGAAGCGCCCCAGCCGGCTGCTTTCGACCAGCCTGGTGGTGGGCAGCCAGCCTTTCAGGCCCAGACCCAGCAGGACCATCAGCACGCCCGAGATCAGGAACAGCACTCCCCGGATTTTCTGGGAGGGCCCGGCGGTCTGTGCGATGGTGGCCAGCAACCCAAACAGCAGGCCGATGACGGCGTAGGAGTTCACGCGTCCGAAGTGATAGACCAGCAGGGCGGGCAGCAGATTGCGGATCCGGCTGTCGGTCTTGCCCTGGGCCAGGGAAAAGGTGCTGATCAGAGGCCCGCACATGCCGATGCAGTGGCCGAGACTGGTGGTCACACCGATACCGAAGGCAGCCCAGACGGTGAGCATGGCGATGTTTATTTCGGGCATGGGCCCGCAGCAACTGGTCATGAATCCTCCAGGCGCGGGGCGCCCTGGAAAACCGGAACGGGAGGTTGGCCGGTCAAAAATAGAACAAAATTGATACGCTTTCAACCCAGTGTAACAGTGGGGAAGAGGCAGGGTCATTGACGCGATCCGGACCGGGTTTTACACTGCAGGCCGATTCGGGTCTCCGCACGCGGGATTTCCCCCTGGAATAGGTGAGGCATGTCAGACACAAGCAAAAAGATCATCCTGCTGGTCATGGCCGTGGTCTTCACCCTAGGGGTCGGTGAGATCGTACTGCGCGTGATCGGCTACGGCACAATCACGCCCGAGATGAATTTCGGCGTCAACACCAAGCAGTCCCTGGACAAGGGCCGTTTTCTGCCTGACGAGGACCTGTTCTGGAAACTGCCGATCCACGTGAGCGATGTTGATCTCCGCGCCATCCAACCCGATGTGGAGGTTCCGCCCAAGGGAAACCGCCGCCGGATCCTGGTCATGGGCGATTCCTGTTCGCGGCTTTCCATGGCGATTCCGCCTTATTCGGTCCTTCTTGAGGATTCCCTGCGCGGCCATGACGTGGAGGTCTGGAACGCGGCAGTGCCGGGTTATACGACGTGGCAGGGCCGGGCCTGGCTCGCGAAGCAGCTTCTGGCTCTGCAGCCGGACGTGGCCGTGGTCTACTTCGGCTGGAACGACCACTGGCGGGCCACCGGCATAACCGACCGAGATTATGACGAACGCCTGCGGGGATCGACCCCGCGTCTAGCCCTCCTCTTGCAGAAAATGCCCGATCCGCCCCCGCTGCGGGTGTCGGTGGACGAATATCGGGAAAATCTCCAGGCCATCGTGAGGGAGCTCGAAGCGGCCGGCGCGCGGGTGGTCCTGGTGGCCGCTCCCGCGAACCTGACCCAGGAGGCCCGGGCTCGCATCCTGCAGATCCGCTACCTGGTGCGCGGGGACAACGCGGGCGCCCTGCACCGGGAATATCTTGAAGTCGTCCATGGCGTGTGCGACGGCACGAACGCGGATCTGCTCGACGCCGCGGCCGTGTTCGCCGCCATGGGGGTCCCCAAACGACTGCTCATGCGTGACGGCATTCACCTGACGGACAAGGGTCACCGGTTGATGGCCACACTGTTGGCCGCCCAACTGGCTCCGGTTTTGGCGAACGATGCCGCCGGTCTTCCGCCCGCTACCTCGTCGCTGGTCGATCGGGCACGCGGGTTCATGCAGACCGACGAGGTGCGTTGATGACCCGGCCCAGCAAAGTGCGCTCCGCCAGGGAACCGTTTCCCGTGCGCGAAGCCGCCATTCTGGTCGCCGCAGCCCTGATCTTCCGGGTGGTCTACTGGCTGCTGGCCTCGAAATCGGCCTTCCTGCACACACCCGTGGTCGATGCTTCATTTTTCGACATCTGGGCCCGGACCCTGGCCGCCGGCAAGGTTTTCCAGGCCCAGGTCTTTTTCAAGCCGCCCCTGTACGCCTACCTGCTGTCCGGGCTCTACCAAACCGGTTTTTCCATGACGGGGGTCCTGATTCTGCAGATGCTGGTCGGCGCGGTCACGGTGCTGCTGACCTTCGCGGTCGGCCGGGCGGTCTTCACGCTGCGGAGCGCCTTCGGCGGGGCGCTGATTACCGCGCTGCTGCCCATCATGCCCTTCTTCGAGACCCAACTTCTGGGCGAAACCTGGACCACCCCCCTGACGCTGGGCTCGCTGCTTCTCGTGTTGCGGGTCGTGAACGGCGAGGCCGGAGCCGTGGGCCGAACCCTGTTCTTCGCCGGATTGCTGATGGGTCTCGCCGCTCTTGGCCGTCCCAACCTGATGCTGCTGATCGTCGCGATGGCCGCATGGCTGTGGTGGCAGGGACGGTCGGAAATCCGGCAGCCCGGCCGAGCGTTCGGTCCCGGTTCGATCGGCCTGTTGCTCGCGGGTTTTCTGCTGGCGGTGTCGCCGGCCACCATTCACAACTTGAAGTACGGTGAATTCTCACTGATCAGCGCCAACCTGGGCTCCAATCTGGTCGCGGGTAATTCCAACGCGGCCGACGGCGTCTCCGCCATCCCCGTCGGCGTGCTCTGGGACGATCTGCAGCTGCAAAGCCGGCAAACGGGCGCCGGCAGCCCGGTCCAAGCCTCCGGTTATCTGACGGGCCGCGCCCTCAAATGGATCGCCGCAAACCCGGGCCGCGCCCTGACGCTGCTGGGCAAGAAGGCCCTGCTGCTGGTGAACGCCCGGGAGGGACGCAACAACATCAACCCGGTCTGGTTCGCGCGGGAGGAGGGGGTCTTTCTGCTGGCCCGCTGGTGGCCGGCCACCTGGTTGATGTTGCCGGTGGCGATTCTCGGACTGATGCCTTTCCGGCGCCGGCGTTCCGGAAGTCAGGCCGGGGGAAACCTGCTGCTTTGGGTTATTCTCATCCAGGCTGCCGCCATCCTCCCGTTTTTCGTGACCGCCCGGTTCCGCTTGCCCCTGCTTCCACTGCTGGCGCTTTTCGCGGCGGCGGGCGGGGCCGTCCTGATCGATCTGTGGAAAGCCGGCGACCGCCGGGCCCTGGTGGTGCGTCTGGGTTTCCTGGCCGCCTTTTTCGTCATGGTGAACGTCGACTGGTTCCGTCTGGGCGCCGAAAGCTGGCTGGCCCGGGATTGGTTCAACCAGGGCCTGATCCATTCCCGTCCCTATGCTGACCGGAAACCGGATCCGGCCCTGGCCGAACGGAGTTTCCGTCGGGCGCACGAACTGGATCCCGACGAGGTTGATTTCAACGAACGGTTGGGTGCCTACCTGCTGGGCCGGGCCCAGCCCCTGGTCAATGCCGGGACGGCGGGAGAAGAAAAGAACGATTGGACACGGGCGGGCGCTGCGTTCAGCCGGGCGGAGCCCATCCTGCGTGAAGCCCGAGGTTATCACCAGCGGGCTGCGGATCTGTTTCCCCGGTCCTTCCGGTCCTGGATGAACCTGGGCGTCAGCGCGAAATGGCTGGGAGACGCGCAGGCTTTTCACACCCGCGTCGCGCTGGCCCGGGACGATACCGCGTCAGCTCGGCAATCCGCGCTGGCGGCTCTGCGGCTGTATCAGGAATCCGTGCAGGATTACCAGAGAAGTCTTCAGATCAATCCGACCCTCGCGGATTCCAAAAGAAGCATCAATCAGGTGTTCGAGTCCGTGATGGCCCTGCCCGGGCTGGATCCCTCCATAGTGGAGTTCCAGCGGCGGGCCGCCGAAAGCGTCAGGAACCGGAACCGGGGGCGGCAATGAAGCGATATCTCAGACAGTGGGGCTGGACGGCTTGTCTTTTGTTGGGCGTCGTAGCGCCGGGTGCGGGACCGGCGTTCGGCACAATCCCGACCCTCAATACGGCGCCGACCCTCGATACGGCGCCGACCCTCGACCCCGTCCACAAAGCGCCCCGCGTTCCCTGGATCAAGGACAAGTCCTGGACGGAAATCGTCGAACAGGCGCGCTCGAACAGCCAGCCGGTGCTCATCGATTTCACCGCCCACTGGTGTGGGCCCTGCCGGCTGCTCGACGTGATGGTCTTCAACGAAAAAGCGGTCATCGCCGAACTGGCCGAGGTGGTGACCTTCCAGGTGGACATCGACAAGCCGGAGTATGCCTCCCTCAAGGAATCCTTCGCGATCGAGCTGCTGCCGACCCTCGTGTGGTGCGACACCGCGGGCCAGGAGGTCGACCGCTTCACGGGCTACCGTTCCTCAGATGAATTCCTGGAGATCGTCCGCTCCTGGCGGGAAAACCGGACCATCGACAGGATGCTGGCCGACCGCCAGGCCGCCTCTCCCGAAGACCCCGTTGTGCTGCTGGATCTAGCCCGCCGGCAGGCCGAACGCGGCAAGGACCACGAGGCGGACGTGCTGTACCGCCGCCTGATGAACCTGCGGCACAGGGCCGAAACCAGGACCGTCGCCCGGGGCATGCTGGGTCTGGCCGGACTTGAGGAGAAGGCCGGCCACGGGGACAAGTCCGACCGCCTGGTCACGCAGGCCGTCACCTTGTACGCCGCCCACGACCCGACTCCCGAGGTCCTCGCCTACCGGACCGAGGGGCTGATGGAGATCGCCCACTTCCAGGAAAGCCGGGGCGACACCCTGGGGGTTCTGGAGATCTACCGCACCATGGTTCGGCTGGACGACCAGGAGGTGTTGGGCCTCGACGGGTTCGCGCGAACGGCCGTGGACGCGGGGGTGGAACTCGAGGAAGCGACGCGCTGCGCTTTACGGGCGATGGTGTTCAGCGACAAGGACGCCCGGATCATCGGCACCCTCGCCGAGACCTATTACCGGCGGGGCATGTACAGCAAGGCGATCCGCTGGATCAATCTCTCCATCGAACGGGACCCCGCCGACACCCGGTATCGTGACCGTTTGGCGGCCTACGAAGCGGCGCGGGCCGGCGTTTCCTCCGGCCATTCCCGATCTTCGCGCTAGAATTGGAATTCATTTCCCCGCAGATAAAGGCGTTGCTCCATAAGAGAGGACCGGCCCCGTATAACGTGGCCGGTCCAACGGCATGCCGGTGGGGGATTGGAGGGAGATACCGACAGGCCGCAAAATTTGGATGTCGCTCTGGCTGTGGACTCCATTTTTGGGAGTCTCTCGTATAGAAAGGATATAGTAAATTGACTTTGGGAGCAATGGTAAATTCCATTATCTCGGCGATTTTTGGGGCGGAAACATAGAAATAGGGCAAATGTTTCATGTTTGGGGCTTAAAAAGTATCACAAAAGAGAGATAATTGTCGAACGCGTGATTTTGCCCCCTTTCAGGTCTTATTCCAGAACCACGGGTCCGCATTTTCGAGGAAGGAGGCGATCCTTCCCCGAAAATTTGTGACACGTGGAAGACCAAACCCACATCAGGAATTTACCCCGGCCTTCAATTTATAGAGGTAGTAGGACAGTGGAATCACCACGACCGTCAACACGGTCGAGAGCAGCGAACCCATCATCAACGAAATGGCCAGGCCCTGGAAGATGGGGTCGAAGACCATCACGAACGAACCGGTGACCACGGTGCCGGCCGTCAGCGCGATGGGCAAAAACCGCACGGCGCCCGCTTCGATGACCGCTTCCTTCAATTCCAGTCCATCTTTCAACCGCGCTTCGATGAAGTCGACCAGAAGCACGCTGTTGCGGACCATGATGCCGGCCAGGGCGATCACGCCGATCATCGACGTCGCGGTAAAGAAGGCGCCGAACATCAGGTGGCCGGGGATGATGCCCACCAGCGTCAGCGGGATGGGAATCATCATCAGGATCGGTACGGTGAAGTTCTGGAACATGGCGACGATCAGCAGGTAGATGATCACCAGCACCACGGCGAAGCTGATCCCCAGGTCGCGGAACACCTCGTAGGTGATGTGCCACTCGCCGTCCCACTTCATGGCGTAGCCTTCTTCGGTCAGAGGCTGAACCGTCGAGAATTGTTCGATCTGGGTTCCGTCCGGCATGGTCAGTTCGGCGATCTTCTTTTTCATGTCGAGGATCGCGTATACCGGCGACTCCAGCTCACCCGCCACGTCGGCCGTCACGTAGACCACCGATTTCAGGTTGCGGCGGTGGCGGCTCTTGTAATTGACGGATTCCTTCACCTTCACCACGTCCGACAGCGGGATCAATGTGCCGGCTTGGCTGTGGATGTACAGGTCCCTCAGGTTCTGTGCGCTGGAGCGGTCGGCCAAGGGCAGCCGCACGTTGATGGGCACCGGCTCGGCCGCGGCGTCCATGTGCACCAGCCCGCCGTCATGACCGTTGAGCGCCACGTTGAGGGTCATGCTGACCTGCTGGGTGCTGACGCCTCGCACGGCGGCGCGATCGGTGTCGACGACCACTTCGTAACGGGTCTGGTCATCTTCGACGTACCAGTCGATGTCCACCACCCCGGGCGTGCTCTCAAAGATTTCCTTGATCTGGCGGGCCGCCTCGATCCGGCCCTCGAAGGTGGGGCCATAGACTTCGGCGACCAGGGTCGACAGAACCGGCGGTCCGGGCGGCACCTCGACTATCTTCACCGAGGCGTCGAAGGGGGCGGCCAGTTCCATGATCGGACCGCGCACCCGCTTGGCCAACTCGTGGCTCTGGGCGCTGCGCTGCGACTTGTCGACCAGGTTGACCTGGATGTCGGCCACGTTGGGGCCCTGGCGCATCATGTAGTGGCGGACCAGGCCGCTGAAGTTCACCGGCGCGGCGATACCGCTGTAGATCTCGTAGTCCATCACCTCCGGGACAGTGGCCAGGTAATCACCGATCCGGCGGGCCAACTGGGTGGTGGATTCCAGGGTCGTGCCTTCGGGCGTGTCGATGATGACCTGGAACTCACTCTTGTTGTCGAGGGGAAGCATCTTGACCTGCACCGTGCGGGTCACGAACAGGAAGGTCGAAGCCACCGTCAGGCCCGCCACGATCAGCAGGGCAATGACACCCCTGCGCGGCGACTCGATCAGGGGTCTGACGATCTTGTTGTAGCCCCTGTAGATCGGCGTCCGGTGCAGGCTGTAACTGTCGGTGCCTTCACCGGCCATCGTGCCCTCGCCATCCATGTCCTCGCGCCAGTGCTGTTTCGGCTTGAGCAGGCGCACCGCCAGCCAGGGCGAGATTGTCAGCGCAACCAGCAGGCTGAAGACCATGGCCAGCGAGGCGCCGACGGGCATGGGCCGCATGTAGGGGCCCATCAGTCCGCGCACGAACGCCATGGGCATCATCGAGGCGATCACCGTCAGGGTCGCCAGGATGGTGGGGTTGCCGACCTCGAGAATCGCTTCGAGCGCGGTCTTCAGCGAGTTGTTGCCCTTCATCTGGAAATGTCGATGCATGTTTTCGACGATGATGATGGTGGCGTCGATCACGATACCGGTCACCAGTATCAACGCGAACAGGGTCACCCGGTTCAGGGTGTAGCCCATGATGTAGTAGATGAACAGCGTCATGCTGAACGTCGTCGGGATGGACAGGAAGATGATCAAGGCACCGCGCCACCCCATCGCCAGGAACACCACGACCACGGCCAGGAAGATGGCCAGGCCCAGGTTGGAAATCAGGTTTTCGGCCTTGTCCTTGGCCGTCGCCCCGAAGTTGCGGGTCACGGTGATGTTGACGTCTGCGGGGATCAGGGTGCCTTTGAGCCGTTCCACCTTGGCCAGCACCGATTCGGACACCCGGGTGGCGTCGCTGCCGATGCGCTTGGCGATGGAAATGGTGACCGCGGGATGCTCCGAGCCGACGGGGAACTCGTCGCCGATGCCCGTCTGATCGCCGGAGGGTCCCACGCCCAGGAAGGTGTAGCTGTCAATTTCGTCCGGACCATCGGTGATCGTGGCGATGTCCATCAACCGGACGGGACGCTCCTGGAAGCTGCCCACGACCAGGTTCGCCACGTCGGTGGCCGAACGCAGGAAGGTGCCCGTCTCGACAAGGAACTGGTTGTTGCCCGCGGCGAATCCTCCCGAAGGCAGGCTCTTGTTCTGCATCTCCAGCGCCGGCAGGATCGCCAGCGTGGTGATGTTGAAGGCGGCCATGCGCTGGGGGTCGAGCTCGACCTGGATACTGCGCTTGCGCCCGCCGATGATCTCGGTCACCGACACGTTGGTGACCGAGGTGATCTCGTTTTTCAGTTCAGCGGCCAACTGGCGCAGGTCATAGCCCTCGTACTGGTCGCTCCACAGGGTCAGCGTCATCATCGGAACGTCGTCGATGCTGCGGACCTTGATCAACGGTGGAATGACCATGCCGGGCGGCATCAAGTCGGCGTTTCCGAACATCTTGTTGTTCAGCCGCGTGATGGCTTTTTCCATGTCGGTGCCGACCAGGAAACGGGCCGTCGACATGGCGAAGCTGGGGAAGCTGGAGGAGTAGACGTATTCGACGTCTTCGATCTCCCAGATCTTCTGTTCCATGGGCCGGGTGACCAGGTTTTCGATCTCTTCGGGTGTGGCGCCGGGCATCATGACCATCACGTCGATCATGGGCACCACGATCTGGGGCTCTTCCTCGCGGGGAGTGAGCATCAGCGCGAAGGCGCCCAGCATCACCGTGGCCAGGATCAGCAGCGGCGTGATCTTCGAATTGATGAAGGTCTGGGCCAGGCCCGTGGCTCCACCGTAGCGGGGGAGGTTGTTGTCGTTGTTGTCCATCCTACTTCACCACCCTGTCGCCCTCGACGAGGGGCTGCTGCGTGGACAGCACCACGGTTTCGTCTCCGTTCATTCCGGACAGGATCTCGACCGAATCACCGAAGGTCCGGCCCAGGCGTACCCAGCGCAGGTGGGCGGTGCCGTCCTGGCGTACGATCCAGACGCCTGAAAGCTGACCTCGCTTGATCACCGCGCCGGCGGGCACCAGGACGGCCTGGCGCACGCCGATCGGAATACTGACCCGGGCGAACATGCCGCTTCTGAGGCGGGGGTCGGGATTGCCGATGGCGGCCTCGATATCGTAGGTGCGGCTGCCGGGGTTGGCGGCCCGGATGACCTTGTTCAGGGGGGCTTCGAACACGGCGCCGTCGAGTGAGGTGATATCGATGGTCACCATGTCACCGACCTTGACGGCCGAAATATCCTTCTCGCCCAGGTGGGCGACGACCTTCATGGGGCCCGTGCTTTCCAGGGAGATCAGCGGCATGCCCGGGTTGGCCATGTCGCCTTCCTCGATCATCTTGCGGGCCACGACACCGTCGCTGGGCGCCGTGAGGGACAGGTAGCTCAGGTGCACCTTCACTTCGGCTAGGCCGGCTTCGGCCATGTTCAGGCCGGCCGCGGCGCGGTCCCTGCCCGTCAATACGTCATCGAGCTTCTGCTTGGACACCGATTTCTCGGCGTAAAGCTTTTCGAAGCGTTCGGCCATCTTCTCCGCGTTGGCGAGCACGGCCTTGGCCTCGACGATCCCCGCTTCCGCCTGAGCTTTCTTGGCCTTCAGATCGGAGTCGTCGATGCTGATCAGCAGGTCGCCTTTGCTGACCGACTGGCCTTCGACAACGTGGATCCTGCGAACCCAGCCCATCATGCGGGTCGAAACCATGACCGTCTTATCTGCCTGGACGCTGCCGGTGGCGGTCACCATTCGCGGCACCTCCTGGAGGCCGGCCTGTCCCGTCTCGCCCTTGACGTCCTTGCCGCGGGCGGCGACCGTGTCGGATTTTTTCCCGCAGCCGGATACGACCAGCAGGACGGCAAGAACCGCCGCCAGAAGAACGGGGTACTGGATGGATTTACGGATTGCCATGAAAGGGATCCTCCTGTTGGTCATCGGTCCGCCGTCTGGGGCGCCGCGCCGGAAAATTCGAGGTTGGCCATGCCGACCTGGTAGTCGTGTACGGCCTGGACGAGGTTGCCTTCGGCCATGATGGCGGCGGCCTGCGTGTCCAGCAGGTTGACCATGCTGGCCAGGCCTTCGCGGTACTGGTTGGTGACGATGCGCAGGCCCTCGCGCGCGGCGTCGACCGCGCCCCGGGCGACGGCCACCTTCTCATGGGCGGCCTGGGCCTTCAGCAAGGCTTCTGTGGCCTGGACCCCGGCCTGGCGGGTCTCGAACTGGACCATGTACTCGGCAGCCCGCTTCTGGGCCTTGGCCTTCTTGATCTCACCGATATTCTGCATGCCCTTGAAGATGTCCCAGGTGGCGAATACGCCCAGGGTCCAGCTGCGGGCGTCGTCGCCGAACAGATTGTCCTGGCTGTAGAAGTCGCGCTGCAGGCTGAGATTCACATGGGGTAGCATCGTTCCCTGAGCCACGCCGACCATCTGGGCGGCAGCGTCGGCCTGCTCCCGGCGCGCCATTATGTCGCTACGTGCGCCGCCGGCGAGGGGATCCAGTTCGACCGGAAGGAAAAGCTCGGTCTGGTCAACCAGATCCGTGTCGGCGGCCAGGGGTATGTCGATCCGGACCGCGGCCAGGAGTTTGATGTTCTCCCCGGCGACGGCCATCATGTTGCGCACCTCGATGAGCTGCAGCTGCAGGCCGCTCAGGTAGACCTTGGCCTGGAGCAGGTCCGCTTCGGTGGCCATTTCGGCGGCCACCATGGATTGCGCCTGCTTCACGTGCCCCTCGGCCGAGGCCACGGCGGCAACCATGACGTCCTCAAAGGCCTTGGCCAGGGCCAGACCCTCAAAGGCCTGGACGACGTTGTAGCGGATGGTCTCCCGGGCGCGCGCATGGTCGTATTCAGCAGCCCGGCTCATGGCGTTGGCGGCCTGTTTGCCGTTGATGCCCATGCCGCCGTTGAAGATCGGCTGCAGAAGCTGCAGTCGGGAAACGAAATGATTGGTTTCGCCGGGATTGTTCAGCAGCGTGGGATTGAAGTCCTGCTCCGTGACGACCCGATTCTGCAGCGTGTAACCGAAACTGTTCAGGGCATCGTCCGACCGCAGAAAAAACGAGCCCAGCTGGACCTGGGGCAGGAAAGCGCGCAAAGCGCCCTGGGCGTCGGCGCCGGCCGCGTCACGCATGGCGCCCGAAGCCGCCAGCATCTCGTTCTGTTCCAGGGCCAGGGCGATCACCTTGCTGCGCGAGACATATAAGGTGTCGCTGCGGATCTCGCCGATCCGGGCCCAGGAAGAATCCGGGCCCGCGGTGGTTTCCGCGTGGGCCTCGGGTGTCGCGGCGAGCGTCAGAATCGCCAGCGACAGGAAAAGCCAGGAAATCGTCCGTTTCATGATCGACCTTCCGGAGTTCCGTTCAGGGTTACTGACCGGCCTGCTCGGGCAGGCCCATCTTCTTGAGAATGTTGCTCATCAGGCAAAAGTTGGTGAACCCGCTCTGGAACAGGTTGAAGCCCACAAAGGCCGTGAACCAGAGCCAATTGGGGTTGACGTAGTGGGCCAGGGCCAGGCTGATCATAATCATGGCCCCGGCGACCACGTGAAGCATTTTTCCGACTGTCATTGGGCTTTCCTCCGTTGGGGGTAATTCGCGACCGCGCGGTGCTGTCGAACAGTTGCGAATATTCTAATACTATTGATTCGACATATAATAACCCATCCAAAAGGAATGTCAAGTCCATCGGGTGCAAATTCAAATGGGGCTGTCATCGGATAACCCGGATTATACACGAAGGCTCGAAACCAGGAGAAGGGAAATGCATCCTGGGCATGGATCCCGGCATTGAAAAGGACCCGGGTTACCCCGGGTCCCCTCTGGGCGAGAAAATGAAAGACGGCGTCGGCAAGGGAAGGCCTGAAGAGCCAGGCAATCTTACCGGAAGAGAGCCTTCACGCCGCCCCAGGATTCGGATTCCGTGGCAACAGGGCTGCAGCCGGGAATCTGGGCGTAGACATGGTCCGGCATCTCGATGTGCAGATCATCGATCCACACCGTGTCCCCGGGAATGCTGTAGGTCCGGGCCTCGATGACCAGTCCGGTGTTGCCGGCTACCGTAAAGGTGAAGAAAGTGTAGTCCCAACCGGTCCCAGGACCGTAATCCAGTTCGCCGTCGGCGCTTCCGCTATAGCCGTAGATGTCACCAGGCAGATCGTCGTTCCAGTGTCCCCAGATGCGGACCGAGGGAGCGGCGCTGGGGGTGGTGTCGTAGCGCCAGAACCCGACGGTGATTTCGTCGCCGTCACGCAGGTTCCACAGAAGGGCGACAAAAGCTTGGGGTGTGCCGCTAGGGTTGTTGTCCTCCAGCTTGAGGCTGAAGTTTCCGCCGTGGACGGGGTCGCCGTTCCAGCTGGCAACGTTGGTGGCGATGATGCTCGGAAGAAGGGGGTCGGGATAGATGCCGAGCACGGTGCCGTCATCCTCCCAGCCGTAATCGAT